>NZ_JBSFDB010000012.1:0-255925 GCF_053593695.1 Streptomyces sp. NPDC002144 | reverse complement strand
CACGTCGTCCCGGTCGACGGTCAGGTCATCGGCGAAGTGCCGGTCGCCAGTGGCGTCGGGCACGTACTTCACAGTGACAACGATCCTCAAGCTCAAGGTTCCTTCTCCTCAACAGGTTGGTACGGACTTCACTGGCCACTGCGCCGCAGCCGTACGCGATACGAGTAGTGCTCGGGCAGGAAGTGACTGATGGCCAGCTCGACGAGCTGTCCGGTCACGGTCTGGTAGACGCGGTCGATGCGCAGGAGCGCCCGGCCCGGTTCACAGCCCAGGTGCTTGGCGATCTCCGGTGTGGCCTCGGCGACGGTGATGCTCTGTTCGGCTTCGGCGATCGGTTCGGGCAGTCTCTGGTCGAGCAGCCCGATGACGGTGAAGGCGTTCGGGGTGCCGGGCAGCGTCAACTCGGTCACGTCGGACAGGAGTTGGCCGATGGCGGGTGGCAGCCAGACCGAGGTGTGGCAGAACGCCGTGTCCTCGTGCAGCCGCAGGAAGGACAGCTTGTGCACGCGGTCGGTGTGCAGACCGAGGCGGCCCGCCGCGTCCACGTCGACCCGCCGGTGCAGCGGCGTCACCACGTCCATGCGGGTGTCGATGGACAGCCCCATCAGGTCGTCCACCGACCCGAACTGCCGCAGATACTGCTCCTCCCGGGGCGTGGAGAACGTGCCGCGCCCCGGCACCCGGTACACCAGGCCCTCCGCGACGAGGTCCTGGAACGCCCGTCGCACGGTCTGCCGGCTGACCCCGTACGTCTGGGCCAACTCGGCCTCGGTGGGCAGCCGTACGCCGTCCGGGTAGTCGTGGCGCAGGATCGCCGCCCGCAGTTCGCGCGCGAGGCGCAGATAGGTGCTCTCCCGCTGGGGCTGTTCAGCCATCGAGGCCGCCCCTCGCCACCAACTGGGCCGCGATGACGTTGCGTTGGATCTCGTTGGTGCCCTCGCCGACGATCATCAGCGGGGCGTCACGGAAGTACCGCTCCACGTCGAACTCGGTCGAGTAGCCGTAACCGCCGTGGATCCGCACCGCGTTGAGCGCGATCTCCATCGCCGTCTCGGAGGCGAACAGCTTGGCCATGCCCGCCTCCATGTCGACCCGGTGCCCGGCCTCCGCCTCCCGGGCCGCGTGCAGGACGAGGTGGCGGGCGGCGGTGAGCTTGGTCGCCATGTCGGCGAGGTAGTTGCCGATCGACTGGTGACGCCAGATGGGCTTGCCGAAACTCTCCCGCTCCTGGGCATAGCGCAACGAGTCCTCCAGCGCCGCGCGTCCCACTCCCAGCGCGCGGGCGGCGACCTGGAGCCGGCCGGTCTCCAGTCCCTTCATCATCTGGCCGAAGCCCTGGCCCTCCGCACCGCCGAGCAGTGCCTCGACGGGCAGCCGGTGGTCCTCGAAGGACACCTCGCAGCTCTCCACGCCCTTGTAGCCGAGCTTGGGCAGATCACGGGAGACGACGAGGCCCGGTCCGTGCTCGGCCAGCAGGATCGAGATGCCCCGGTGGCGCGGCTCGGCGGCCGGGTCGGTCTTGCACAGCAGCGCGATCAGTCCGGCGCGGCGGGAGCTGGTGATCCAGGTCTTCGCGCCGTTGACGACGTACTCGCCGCCCTCCCTGCGCGCGACCGTCGTCATCGCCTGGAGGTCGGAACCGGCGCCCGGCTCGGTGAGCGCCATCGTCGCGCGCACCTCACCGGTCGCCAGCCGCGGCAGATGGCGCCGCTTCTGCTCCTCGGTGCCGTACAGCAGCAGGAGCCTGGCCACGACCGTGTGTCCGCCCATAGCCCCTGCCAGGCTCATCCAGCCGCGCGCCAGCTCCTCGGTGACCAGCACGAAGCAGGGCATGGAGACGGGGTTCCCGCCGTACTCCTCGGGGATCGCCAGGCCGTAGACACCGAGTTCCTTCATCCGCTCGATGAGGTGCTCGGGGTAGGTGTCGGAGTGCTCCAGCTCCTTGACGACCGGCTTGACGTCCTTGTCGACGAACTCGCGCACGGTTCGTACGACGAGCTGTTCGTCGTCGGGCAGGAGGTCCAGGACGCTCATCGGGGCATTCTCCACACGTCGTCAGATGACGGCGTCGGCGCGCAGGGCGTCGATGTCGTCGCGGGTACGGCCGAGTCCGGCGAGGATCGCGTCGGTGTGCTCGCCGACGTCCGGTACGGGATCCATGCGTGCGGGGACGCCCGCGAGGTCGGCGGGCGGCAGCAGGGCCTGGACCGTCGCGCCCGGCACGGCCACCTCCTGCCAGCGTCCGCGGGCGGCCAGCACGGGGTGGTCGAGGAACGCGGCGACGTCGTTGACCCCCGCGCAGGCGATGCCGATCCGCTCCAGGTCCGCGAGGACGTCGTCGGCGTCGGAGCGGGCGATGCGCTCGGCGACGATCGCGTTCAACTCGTCGCGGTGCGCCACGCGTTGGGACCCGGTGGCGAAGTGCGGATCGTCCGTCAGGGCCGGCCGGCCCAGGAACTCCGCGCACAGGACGGCCCATTCGCGCTCGTTCTGGATGGAGAACAGCACCTGCCGGCCGTCGGCGGTCGGGAAGGCGCCGTAGGGGGCGATGGTCGCGTGCTGGGTGCCGAGGCGGGCCGGCTGGGTGCCGCCGTAGCGGGTGTAGTAGGCGGGCTGGCCCATCCACTCGGCGAGCGCCTCGAACAACGACACCTCGACGGGGTGCGTGCGGCCGGTCGTGGCCCGCGTGTACAGCGCGGTCAGGATGCCGCTGTAGGCGTACATCCCGGCCGCGATGTCCGCGACGGAGATGCCGACGCGGGCGGCCTCGTCGGCGGTTCCGGTGAGGGAGACGAGCCCGGTCTGGCACTGCACCAGAAGGTCGTAGGACTTGCGGCCGGCCCAGGGTCCGGTCGTGCCGTACCCGGAGATCGTGCACGGGATGAGCCGGGGGTGGCGCTCGGCCAGGGTGCCGGTGTCGAGACCCAGCCGGTCGGCGGCGCCCGGCGCCAGGTTCTGGATGAACACGTCCGCGTCGTCGAGGAGTTGGCGCAGGATCTCCAGGCCGCGCGGGTCCTTCAGGTCCAGCGTGAGGGATTCCTTGGAGCGGTTGAGCCAGACGAAATAGCTGGAGTGACCGTGCACGGTCGTGTCGTAGCGGCGGGCGAAGTCGCCCTCTCCCGGCCGCTCCACCTTGATGACGCGGGCACCGAGGTCGGCGAGCTGGCGGGTGGCGTACGGGGCGGCGACGGCCTGCTCGAGGCTGACCACCGTGATGCCGGACAGGGGAAGTTGCTGCCGCACGTCACGCCTCCTCGTCGGGGAACTGCTCGCGCAGCACCTCGCGGGCTCCCGCCCACGTCAACCCGTCCAGCAGCGCGGGCACATCCGTACCGCAGGAGGCGGCCTTGGCGCGCAACTCGGCCTCGGACACGGGCCGTTGCGGGGCCCCGGGCGGCAACTCCAGCTCGGCGCACACCTCACCGCCGTCCGCGAGGCCGACCCGCAGCTCCACGCGCCCGTCCAGCAGCGTCCTCGTCTCACCCGGCAGCAGCTCGACCCCGACGAGGCCGACGAGTTTCTGCGCCTCGGGCCGCGCGACGGCCCTGTCCGTGAAGCTGTCGAAGCCGGGATAGTCGTCCAGCAGCGCCGCCGCCACCGCGTACGGCAGCGAGAACTTGCCTTCCAGGCCGGTCACCGGACGGTCGTGGACGAGCGGCTGAACGGTGCCCGCCGGCGTGGTGACCGTGACCGCCGTGATGTCGCCGTGAATCCGGTCGCGCACCTCCCGCAGCGCGGCGATGGGCCGCTGCATGGCATAGCAGCAGGGGAAGAGCTTGACCGCGAGGCCGCCGGGGACGGCCGGGGCGGCGGGGAAGTCCGCCTCGGGCGTGCCGCCGACCCGGCTGATCCAGGCCTCCAGTGCGCGCGGATCCGTGGTCGCTCCCGCCCGCGCCAGCCGCGCGGCCCGCACCCCCGCCTCGGCCGCGAAGCCGACCTGCAAGGACTTGCCGTGCGTACCGAAGGCCTCCTGCCCGCCACCGGCGGCGGGCAGGGCGAGGGCCATCGCGGTGGCCAGTTGCTCGGCGTCCAGCCCGAGGGCGGTCCCGGCCGCGACGGCGGCCGCCGGTGCGCCCGCCGTGCAGGTCGTGTGCCAGCCGGCCGCGTAGTGGCCCCAGCCGAGCATCGCGCCGAGCCGCGCCATGACCCCCGCCCCCGCGAGGTAGGCGCGGGCGTCACCTCCCACGGCGAGCACGGCCGGGACGGTGACCACGGAGATGTGGGCGGTGGTGTCGGTGTGCAGGTCGTCGAAGTCGAGCACATGGGCCATTGCCGCCCAGCGGGCCGCGTCCGGCAGGGAGGCGGCGACGGATCGCAGCGGATGCGTCCGGGCGGCCAGCGCCACGGCGACAGTGTCCGCCAGCGATCGCTCCGCCAGCGCCAGGTCCTCCGGCGCCGGGCGGAGATCGCGGGCCCACTGGGCGAGCGCTCGGGCAACGGCCATGAAAAAGTTTGTACGGCCAAATCCTGAGCGCTGTCAACGCCGACTGACGTGGCCCGATGTGTGTCGTGCCGCACTCCCCGAGTGAGGCCCAGGACACATCCGGGCCCTGGGGCGCACTTTGTACGCACCAATGACGTCGTACGCACCAATGACGTCGTACGCACAATGACGTCGTACGCATCAATGACGCTGTACGCAGCAGTGACGTTGTACGCACCGGTGACTGTGGGAAGCTTTCCTCAGTTCTCCCGGCTCGGATCGCACAGCACCATCACCGCGCGGGCGACGAGTTCCCCGGCACCGCCCAGTTCCCGGCGGTAGCGGCCCGTCATGCCCCGTACGGTCTCGGCGAAGGCGGGGTCGGCGGCGCGGGCACGGGCGGGGGGAGGGAGTTCCTGGGCCATCGCGCGACGGCGGGCCAGGAGCGCGATGATCTCGTCGTCCAGGCGCTCCAGCTGATCGAGTGACCGCTCGGCCGTCACACCGGCAGTGTGGTTGGTCGTCGTCACGAGAGATCTCCGTTCTCCTGCGGGATCCGGATCGCGGTCCCGTCCGTCCTCATCGCAGGTGGTCCTTCATCACCTTGCCCGTGGCGCCGAGCGGCAACTCCTCACGGAACTCCACCGATCCCGGCACCTTGAACCCGGCCATCCGCTCACGGGCCCAGCCGATCGACTCGGATGCGACGATGTCGTGGGCCTCCTCCGCTTTGAATGGCGTTTTCGGATCAGAGGACTCCGTCCGCGCGCAGCGGCGCCATCTCCGGGGCGGGCTCGATGCGGCGGGGGGGGAGCAGCGGGGTGGCCAGGGCCAGGACGCCCGCGATCGCGATCGCCGTGCGAGGGCCGGTGAAGCCGGCCAGCACACCCCACAGGGCAGTCATCCCGGCGGTCGTGGCCTTGGTGGTGACCGACCACGCGGACAGCGTGCGCGCGGCCCGGCCGGAGTCCGTCTGCCGCAGCCGGAGCGTGGAGTACACCGGGTTGAAGACGGCACACGAGGTGATCACCCCGAGCTCCACGGCCATGACGAGCACCAGTCCCGCCGTGCCGGGCCCGACGAAGGCCAGGCCGATCGGCCAGCACGCCCGCAGTCGTCCCGAGGCGAGCAGCACCTGCCTCTCCCCGAAGCGCGGCACGAGCCTGCGGGCCAGCCGCGAGCCGATCAGGCCGCCCACGCTGGGCACGGAGAAGGCCAGGCCGTACTGCCAGGCCGTGAACCCCAGATCGCCGACCATCAGCACGGCCAGCAGCGGTAGCGACACCATGATCATGGCGTTGTAGAGCACCGTGTTGCAGAACAGCGGCCGGAGCACCGGATGCGCCAGGATGTAGCGCCAGCCTTCGAGGAGGCCGCCCGCCCGCGCGGTGCCCGTCCGTACCGGATGCGTCTCCGTCCCGCCGATCGCCCGGATCCCGACGGCCGACAGCAGGAAACTGACCGCGTTGACCAGGGTGGTCGTCACCGGCCCGAACACGCCTATCGCGGCCCCGCCGAGCGGCGGCCCCAGGATCGTCGCGGTCCACTGTGTCGCCTCGAACCGCGCGTTCGCGGCGAGCAGGTCCTCCGGCGGCAGCAGCGACTTGAGGAAGGCTCCACTGGCCGCGGTGAAGCCGATGTCGGCCGCACTGACGACGACCGACACAACCAGGAGTTGTACGAAGGTGAGCGCGCCGAGCGCGAAAGCGGCCGGAATGGTCAGCAACGCCACACAGCGGACCAGGTCCATGGCCATCATCACGGGCCGCTTGCGCCGGAACTCCATCCAGGGCCCCAGCGGCGTCGCGACCGCCGCCCCCACCGCGAGTCCGGCGGCCGACAGCACCGCCACCTCGGTTGCCCCAGCGTGCAGCACGATCACCGCGATCAGCGAGAACGCGTCGAAGGCGAGCCACGTCCCGAGCGCGCTGACGGCGTACGCCCCCCACAGCCACTCGAACCGCCGCCCCAGCGAACGCCCGCCCCGCATGCCCGTCCCCCGTCCCGCGCGAATCCCGACCGGCGACATCAAAGCCGCTCGGCGGGCGCGTGGGCAAACAACCGACAGACCCGCCACGCGACAACCGTGCGTTGTGGGAAACCGCTCGACCGGACGCGGTAGAAAGGGGGCCGTGGATCTCGACGCAGTACGCACCTTCGTGGCCGTCGCGGACGCCGGACGGTTCCGGGAAGCCGCCCTCGCCCTGTCCGTCACCCAGCAGGCCGTCTCCAAGCGTGTCGCCGCGCTGGAGAAGGACCTCGGGGCACGTCTGTTCACCCGCACGGCCCGCGGGGCGCAGCTCACCGTCGACGGGCAGGTCTTCCTGCCGCACGCCCGCGAGCTGCTGCGGGCCGAGGAACAGGCGGCGTCCTCCGTGCGCCCCGGCCGGCGCGCCCTGCGCGTCGACGTCATCGGCCGCCGACTCGCACCGGCCGACCTGGTACGGGACTTCCACCGCGCCCACCCCGAGACGGCCCTGGACGTCGTAACGCTCTTCGACGCGGAGGCGGCGGTCGCGGCGGTGCGCGCGGGCACCGTCGACGCGTCCTTCCGCGCCCTCACCCTCCCCGCCCGACAGCTGCCCGAGGGCATCGAGGCGGCCCGTGTCCACGACGAGCCGCTCCAACTCCTCACCGGTCCCGCGCACTCGCTCGCCGCGGCCCGCGCCGTCACCCCCGCACAGCTCGCGGGGCACCGGATCTGGATGCCCGGCAACGTCGCCGGCACCGAGTGGGCCGCCTTCTACGACGATCTCGCCGCCGCCTTCGGCTTCACCATCGAGGTCACCGGCCCCGACTTCGGCACCGAGCCCCTCCTCGACACCATCGCCGACTCCCCGCACCTGGCGACCTTCGTCGGCGTCCAGACCCGCATGGTCTGGCCGGCCGACCACGATCTGCGCCGCATCCCCCTGCGCGACCCCACACCGGTCTACCCCCACTCACTGGTCTGGCGTGCCGGCAACCCCCACCCGGCGCTCGCCGCGCTCCGTGCCCACCTCGGCACCGCCCGGCGCGACCCGCACAGCTGGACCCCGAAGTGGGCCCGCTGACGGACTACGTCACCGGGCCACTTGTACCAGCCGGAGGTCTTCGGCGGAGCGAGCATCGCCGCCGCCTCCCCGGCCTACGAGTCCGCGGCACGCGAATGGTGTTACGAATTCCCGGAGTTGGCGGCCCGCGTACGGATCCCTGTGCGCTACAGCCTCGGCGACCACGAGGAAGTGTGGAGTTCCGGCCCCGAGGCGCCGGCCGACATCTCCTCCCTCTTCACGGCATCCCCTCGCACGTGCATTAACGAACAAGCCGACAGCGGGCACAATCTGAGCCTCGGGCATTCGGCCCGGGCCTATCACCTGAACGTGCTGTCGTTCGTCGAGGAGTGCGCGGTGACCCGAGAGGCCGAGATCGCCGCGCCCCCACGAGAGGGGAGAGCGGGATGAACCAGACGGATGTGGTCGCGACTCTGCTGCGCCTGGTCCTGGGCGTCGTCATGATCGCGCACGGTCTCAACCACTGGCGCGGCGGCGGCCGTATCGCCGGCACCGCCCGCTGGTTCACCGGCCTGGGCCTGCGCCACGGCGTGCTCCAGGCCTGGATGAGCGTGGTCACCGAGATCGGCGCCGGGGTCCTCCTGCTGGCCGGCCTGCTCACCCCGCTGGCCTGCGCGGCCGTCATCTCGGTGATGCTGGTCGCCGGCCTGCTCGCCCACCGCCCCAACGGCTTCTTCGTCTTCAAGGAGGGTTACGAGTACGTCCTGACCCTCGCCGTCGTCTCCCTGGCGCTGGCCGTGCTCGGCCCGGGCAGCGCCTCGCTCGACGAGGCCGCAGGCATCGACGTGTCCGGGTGGGCGGGCTTCGCCATCGCACTCGGCGTGGCCGTCGTGGCCACCGGGGGTCTGCTCGCCACGTTCTGGCGCCCCCAGCGGCCCGCACCGGAACCGGCGCCGAGTCCCGAACCCCTTGAGCAGGAGGCCAGTTGATGCCGGTTTCATCGGCCTGGGCAGCCAGGGCGCTCCCATGGCCCGCCGGATCATCGACGCGGGCTACGAGACCACCCTGTGGGCCCGCCACCCTCGTCCCGTTCGCCGGCACCCCGGCCCGGCGGGCCGCCTCCCCGGCGGACCTGGCCGTGGCCAGTGACCTGGTCTGCCTCTGTGGCGTCGACGACGCGGACGTGGAAGAGGTCGTCACCGGCGAACGCGGTGTCCTCGCCGGCTGCGCAAGGGCGGGGTGATCGCCGTGCACAGCACCGTCCACCCCGACACCTGCCGCCGCCTCGCCGACCGCGCCCGCACCCACGGCGTCTCCCTCATCGACGCCCCGGTCAGCGGCGGCGGCCCCGCGGCGGCCGAGGGCACCGGGCAGGTCGCGAAACTCCTCAACAACGTGCTCTTCACGGCCAATCTGGCCACCGCCGCCGACACCCTCGCCCTGGGCCGCGACCTCGCGATCGCCCCGGCCGCCCTCGCCCGGGTCCTCGCGCACGGCAGCGCCGGCAGCTTCGCCCTGAACCGCGTCGCGGCCGCCGGCGGCACCCTCGACCGTCTCGCCATCCACGTCGGACCCCTGCTGCGCAAGGACGTCCGGCTGGTCACCGACGTCGCCGAGGCGGCCGGTGCCGAGCCGGACGTCGTCACGTCGGCCGCGACCGCCGCGCTCGCCCTGATGAACAGGCACCAGCCGACGCCCGGTTGAGGCCTCCCCGGCGTTCCTTCGCGAGCGGGCCCATGACACGAGGCCCCCAGGCGTCAGTGCCGTGCCGTGAGGCCGCCACACGTCAGTGCCGTGCGGCGATCGACGCGCTCTCGGGTACGGCGGACGAGGCGACGACCCGCCCGGCAGGCCGTCGGCGGCGGTCCAGGAACGCCGCCAGGACGGAGAGCAGCAGCGCGCTGCCGGCGAGAAGCGCGCCGATCCAGTTCGGGGAGGTGTAGCCGAGCCCGCCCGCGATGGCGACGCCGCCCAGCCAGGCGGCGAGCGCGTTGCCGAGGTTGAAGGCACCGATGTTGGCGGCGGACGCCAGGGTCGGTGCGGCCGAGGCCTGGTCCAGCACCCACTTCTGCAGCGGAGGCACGGTCGCGAACCCGAGAGCGCCGATCAGCGCCAGCGTCAGCGCGGCCGGCACCTTGTCGTGGGCCGTGACCGTGAACAGCAGCAGGGCCAGGGACAGCGCGCCCAGCGCGGTGAACAGCATCGGCATCAGCGCCCGGTCGGCGAACCGGCCGCCCACCAGGTTGCCCAGGAACATCCCCCCGCCGAACAGCACCAGCAGCCAGGTGACCGCGCCGGACGAGTAGTCGGCGACCTCGGTCATCATCGGCGTGATGTAGGTGATCGCGGCGAACACGCTCCCGAAGCCGAGCACCGTCATCGCCATCGCGAGCCAGACCTGGACATTGCGGAAGGCGGCGAACTCGGTGCGCAGGGTGTGGGTCTCGGGCCGGCCCGTCTCCGGCACCAGCCTGGCCACACCGAGAAGGCCCACGACGCCGAGCGCGGCGACGCCGGCGAAGGTGACCCGCCAGACGGCGGCCTGTCCGACGTACGTCCCCAGGGGGACGCCCACGATGTTGGCGACCGTCAGGCCCGTGAACATCAGGGAGATGGCCGAGGCCTTCTTCTCCGGCGCGACCAGTCCGGCCGCCACCACCGATCCGATGCCGAAGAACGCTCCGTGTGCGAGCGAGGCGACCACCCGGCCGATCAGCATCACCGCGAAGACGGGCGCGAGCGCCGACAGGACGTTGCCGACGACGAACACGCCCATCAGGAACATCAGCATCTTCTTGCGGGAGACCCTGGTGCCCAGAACGGTCAGCACGGGCGCGCCCAGGACCACGCCCAGCGCGTAACCGGAGACCAGCCATCCGGCGGTGGGGATGGAGACCCCGAAGTCACCCGCGACCTGGGGCAGCACGCCCATGATCACGAACTCGGTGGTGCCGATCCCGAAGGCCCCGATGGCCAGGGCCAGAAGGGCGAGAGGCATGGGAGAAACCTTCCAGAAGATTGCTTGTTGCGCTTACGAGCGTCGACAATAGTTGCAGGCGCGGTATAAATGCAAGCGAGGGGAATGGTGGTCGCCGATAGTGCGCGTGTGCATGCATCTGTTCAGGAGAAAGCCCCCGTGACGAGAGTGCTCACGGGGGCCGGGGTCTGTCTCGGGGGGCTTTGGGATCAGACGGGGCCGCCCAGGGTCTCGACCGCCTTCACCAGCGGGGCGAGCTCCGGATTCCTGGCGGCCTCGTCGAGGGCCTCGCGCAGGGCCGCCTCGTTGGTGGGGCGGGCCTCCTCGAGCAGCTTCAGGCCGGCCTCGGTGACATTGGTGTAGATGCCGCGCCGGTCGGTGGGGCACAGGTAGCGCGTCAGCAGCCCGCGGTCCTCCAAACGGGTGACCAGCCGGGTCGTGGCGCTCTGGCTCAGCACGACCGCGTCGGCGACCTGCTTCATCTGCAGATGGCCGCCCTCGCCGTCGTGCTGCCGGCTCAGCACGTCCAGCAGCGAGTACTCCCGCACGCTCAGATCGTGCCCGGCCTGCAGCGCGCGCTCGATGTGCGCCTCGATCCTGCCGTGCAGCAGCGAGAGGGCGCACCAGCCCTGGGCCAGAGCCGTGAGCGCGGGGTCGGTGGCGGTCATGGCCTCAAGGATAAGCCACCGGTGAAATTACCGGCGGGGGCATGTAGGGCGCGCGTGCAAGCGGCTCCTGCCTGCTATACATCGTGCCGTGGCGGACACTCCCAAGGGATTCCAGGCAGGGCAGACGGCCCTCGTCGTACGGGTCCCCGAGGCCGAACCGGCGGTCGGGACCTGGCGCGAGCGCCTCGACCCGACCTCCCGGACGGGAGTTCCGGCCCATGTCACCGTGCTCTTCCCCTTCCTGCACGCGGACGCCGTCGACGACGCGGTCTGCGCCGCCCTCGAGGAGGCGATCGGCCGGCACCGGCCCTTCGACGTGCGGTTCGAGCGTTCCGGCCGCTTTCCCGGGCTGCTCTACCTCGCTCCCGAGCCCGACGCCCCCTTCCGCCGCCTCACCGAGGAGATCGCCGAGCGCTGGCCGGAAGCGCCGCCGTACGGCGGAAAGTACGAGCCCGTCCCGCACCTGACCGTCGCCCAGACGCACGACGAGAGCGTTCTGGCCGAAGCGGATCCCGAGTTGGCCGCCCATCTTCCCGTCGCGGCTCGCGTGACCTCGGTCGACCTCGTGGTCTTCGACGGCACGGGGTGGCGGCAGCGGGCGGCCTTCGCTCTGGGGCGCCCCGACGCCCCGGGTGACGCCTAAGGTCTCGCCAAGTGCCGCATGGTCAGGGCCAGTTGCAGTCTGAGACGGCCCTGCGGGGTGCGCAGCGGCCAGCCCAGCAGGTGTTCGGCCTGGGTGAGGCGGTCCTGGAGCGTCGAGTGGTGCACGTTGATCTCGGCGGCCGCCGCCCGCTGACTCGCCGTGGCGGCCACGGCGTGCAGGGTGGCCAGCAGACCGGGCACCGCGGCCGCCGCCGCTTCGACGGAACGCACGTCGGGCGGCGGTTCGGCACCCGGTACGACCAGATCCGCGAGCAGCGCGATGCCGCCCAGCTCATCGGCGTACACCACGCGCGGACCGGGATCGAGCGGCGTGCCGTCGGCCGTGAACCGCAGCGCCGTGCGGGCGGCGGCCCAGGAGGCCGGCAGCTCTAGCACAGGAACGGCCGGTCCGACCCCGAGGCGACCGCCGGGCAGCTCCGACTCCGCGGGACGCCCGCCCCCGGGGGTGACCAGGACGCGGGGCGGCCCGTCACCCCGAGCGACAGCCCGCAGTCGTACGGCGGGGTCGGCGGGGTCGACGCCCAGGCGGCGAGCCGCGTGCAGCCGCGTCGGCTCCACGACCGTGCCGTCCAGCAGCGTCTCGATCAGCGCGGGATCATCGGCGGCGGACGCGGGCGCGCGACCCCGGGTGCGGTCCAGGACGAGTCGCACCGCGCCCGCCGCCCGTTCCAGGATCACCGCGTCCACCACGCTGGGCACGGTTCCGGCCCGTTCCAGCCACAGGGCGGGGACACCGCCGGGCTCCAGTGCCGCACAGGGCCAGTCGGGGTCCGGCGGGGTCTCCGAGTCCTTGCGCGTGCCGTCCGGCTCGACCCGTACCCGCACGTGCCGCGCCGCGTCGACCAGCCGCGCCGGGCACCCGGCCAGCACCGCCGCCCCACGCACCAGGGCCTCCAACCCGGCCCTGCTCTCGGCCAGCCGGTCGAAGTAGGAGATGACCTGCACCGCGGCCCCGGCATCCGGATCCACCGCGGTCAGCCGTCCCGCCAGCTCTTTCATACGCACATGGTGCGCCATCGAAGCGCCGGGAGGGAGCCTCGGGACGCCGGTCATGCCTGAGGCGGGCGGCGGGTCGCCCGTCGTCCGCCCGCGGCGCGCCGGCACGGCTATCGAGGACGGGGCCGTGCACGGCGCGTCTGCCGCGCCAGGGCCGGCCGTCGCCCCAGAGTCGCAGCCGCCGTGCCGGTGCTGGCTGTTGCCTCGGGGTTGCAGCCGCCGTGGGAGTGCCGGCCGTCGCCCCGGGGTTGCAGCCGCCGTGCTGGTGCCGGCCGCTGCCCGGGGTCGCAGCCACCGCGCCAGGGGCAGCCGCCGCCCCGGGGTTGCCACCTCACCAGTGCCATCCGCCGCCCCGGAAGCGACGCCACCCCGCCACCCCGCCCCGGTTTCGTCAGCCGATGAGCCTGCGGAGCCAGTTCACATGGGCCGCTCGGGAGGCCTGGGACAGGGACGCCTGGGGGGCGAAGCCGTCGAAGCCGTGGAAGCCGCCCGGCCAGACGTGCAGTTCGGCGACGCCGCCCGCCTGCCAGATGCGGGAGGCGTAGGCGACGACCTCGTCACGGAAGGTCTCCGCGGAGCCGACGTCCAGGAAGGCCGGCGGCAGATCGGTGAGGTCCTCGGCGCGGGCCGGCGCGGCGTACGGGGAGACGTCCGGGCCGCCGCGCGCGGCGCCGAGCAGGGCCGTCCAGCCGGTCTCGTTGGCCGTGCGGTCCCAGACGCCCAGGCCCGCCATCTGGTGGCTGGAGGGCGTGTCGTTGCGGTCGTCGAGCATCGGGCACATCAGCACCTGACCGATGGGCCGGGGCCCCTTGCGGTCCCGGGTGAGCAGGGCGAGCGCCGCGCTGAGCCCACCGCCGGCGCTGGCACCGGCGATCACGATCCGCTCGGGATCGGCGCCGAGTTCCGCCGCGTGCTCAGCCGTCCACACCAGCCCGGCGTACACGTCCTCGATCGGCGCCGGGTGCGGATGCTCCGGCGCCAGCCGGTACTCGACCGACACGACGACCGCGTCCAGCTCCTTCGCCCAGGCGAGCGGCACGTCCACGCCGACCCGGTTGTTGCCGATGACCATGCCGCCGCCGTGCACGTGGTAGACGAGCGGGCGCGGCCCGGCCGTCGGCTCGGCGGCCGGGCGGCAGATGAGCAGCGAGATGTCCGGCGCGTTCTCCGGCCCGGGCACGGTGCGGTCCTCGACCTCGAAGAAGCCGTCCGCCGTGAGGTCGAGCTGGGCGAGCATCTCGATTCCCGGTCCCTGGCGCACGATGTCGATCTCGTCCAGGGTGAGCCCGGGCGAGATCATGTCCTTGATCAGCTCCAGAGCTCCGGCGAGCTCGGGGTCGAACGGGGGCGGCACCAGGGTCATGGTTTTCTCCTCACGCGGGGCGCGGCGGCTCGTGTCCGACATGATCGGGCCACCGGTCGCCGTACGGACCGCCGCCGTCCGGCGGAACCTGCCCGCCAGGCGGCGGGTCCCCCGAGCCACAAGGAGCCGGCTGCCTTCAGGCCCTCTTGGCCCGCATCATCACGCAGTCGAACTCGACCACCCGGCCCGTGGCGGGGTCCCGCGAGACCGAGTACAGGCCGGTCGTCTCGAAGCCGGCGGCCTCGTACGCGGCCACGGCCTCGTCCATCCGCGGGCTGCCCTCGTACAGCCGCAGCAGGGCGACCTCGGACAGCAGGCCCACGAACTCCCCGATCCGGTCCCCGGCGCCCGTGAACACCTCCAGGTCGTAGCCCTGGGTGTCCATCTTCAGGAACGGGCGCGGATCGTCGATGCCGTCGAGGGCCTCGTCCATCACGTCGGCCAGGCGGCGGACGCGGACCTCCTCGGTGCGGGTCTCGGTGAAGCGCTCGTAGCGGCCGCGGCCGTAATCGCTGGGCGGCAGCAGCGAGTTCATCGTGTCCCACCCGGTGTGGATGGCCGTGACGCCCTCCTCGCGGCCCAGGGCGAGCCGGTGCACCCGCCACTCGGGGTCACCGGCCGCCGCCTCCGCCAGCCGCTCGAAGGCGGCGGAGGCGGGCTCGAAGGAGACGATCCGGCCGGTGTAGCCGAGCTCGCGCAGTTCCCTGCCGTACTGACCGGTGTTGGCGCCGACGTCGAACACGCAGTTGACGTCGTACAGGTCCAGCATTTCGCCGACGTGCTGATGGCAAAGGAACTCGGAGGCCAGCGACTGCAGATCGCGCCCCGTCTCGTCCGTCGCCCCCGCCCGTACGCCCGACTCGGGCAGCAGGTCTCGCAGTCGTTCGTAAAGGGTCCGCATTCGATCATCCTCGCAGAGGCGACCGTACGCACGCCCACCCCGGTACTTGCCCGGTACTTGACTTCGAGAGCGCTCGAAGATCTAGCGTCACCGATGACGTCGAAGACGCGGGCGAACGGAGAACGACATGCGGGTGGGCGTGCACATCAACCGGTTCGACCACAGCGCCGGTGGACCCGCGCTCGGCGCCGAACTCGCCGCCGCGGGCGCCGCGGCCGAGGCGGCCGGGGTCAGCTGGCTGTCGGTGATGGACCACTACTTCCAGATGGAGTTCAACGGCGGCGCCGAGGAGCCGATGCTGGAGGCCTACACGACCCTCGGCTATCTCGCCGCCCGCACCTCCACCCTCCGACTCGGCGCGCTGGTCACCGGTGTGACCTACCGCCACCCCGGTCTGCTGGCCAAGATCGCCACGACCCTCGACGTGCTGTCCGGCGGACGCGCCACCCTCGGTATCGGGGCCGCCTGGTACGACCGGGAGCACGCCGGGCTCGGCGTGCCCTTCCCGCCGCTGGCCGAACGCTTCGAACGGCTGGAGGAGGCCCTGCGGATCTGTCTGCAGATGTGGGCCCCCGAGAACAACGGCCCCTTCGAGGGCCGGTACTACCGCCTGGCCGAGACCCTGTGCGTCCCGGCGCCGGTCAGCGGCCCGCACCCCGAGATCATGATCGGCGGGGGAGGGGAGAAGAAGACCCTGCGGCTGGTCGCCCGGTACGGCGACGCCTGCAACCTCTTCACGACCTCACCGGAGGAGGTCCGGCACAAGTTGGAGGTGCTGCGCGCCCACTGCGACAGCGAGGGCCGCGACTACGACGCCGTCCGCAAGACCGTCACCTACGGCGGGGAGCCCGCGACCGACGGCGACCTCGACGCGTTCCTGGGCGACATCGGCGGCTACACCGGACTCGGCATCGACACGGTGATCCTCGCTCCGCGCCGGGGCGAGACGGCGGCTTGGATGGAGCGGTTCGTGGCCCCGCTCGTGCCGCGCCTCGCCGAACTGGACTGACCTCACGCGGGCCGGCTGCGGGAGACGACACGTGTCCCGCAGCCGTCGACCGTCCGGACCTGCAGCGAACCGCACGCGCAACGCGTCCACAGGGTGGTCCCGGCCGTCGTGACGTGCCGGGAGACCACCTGGAAGGGCTCGGCGCCGTCGGGCCAGCCGCAGTGCGGGCAGGCGGTGCCGGTGGTGCTGGTCATGGCTGTGTGCTCCTCTTACGTGATGACGGGCGGACCGTCGCGACACAACCAAGGGTGCGGCGGGGAATCCGTTCACGTCCAGGTTGACTTTCCGGACGTCACCTTGAAGCGTGGGCTTCATGATTGACCTGCGCCGGCTCCATGTCCTGCGGGCGGTCGCGCACTACGGCACGGTCACCGCCGCCGCCCAGGCCCTGCACTTCACCCCGTCCGCGGCCTCCCAGCAGATCCGTCAGCTCGCCCGCGACCTGGGCGTCGACCTGCTCCAGCCGCAGGGACGCGGGGTACGGCTGACCCCGGCCGCCGAGAGTCTGCTCGCGCACGCCGACGCGATCCAGGCCCGCTGGGAGCAGGCCGAGCTCGATCTGCGGGCCGACCATGACGACCCGGCCGGGCCGCTGCGCGTGAGCGGACTGTCGGTGGCCGCCTCGGTGCTGCTCGCCCCGATGGCGGCCCGGCTTCAGAAACGGCATCCCCGACTCTCCGTCCGCATCCGGGAGGCGGGGGTGCCGGAGAGCTTCGACCTGCTCTTCGAGGGGGAGACGGACCTGGCGATCGTCGAGGCGACCCCGCACAACCCGCCGCTGGGCGACGCCCGCTTCGACCAGCGGGCGCTGCTGGACGACCCGTTCGACCTCGTCGTACCGGACGGGCACGAGTTGTCCGGGCGGGCGCGGGTCGATCTCGCGGACGCGGCGCGGGAGGCCTGGATCGCGCCCATGCCGGAGAGCCCCTGCCGTACGCATGTGATGTCCGCGTGCGGCAAGGCCGGCTTCAACCCCGACGTGGTTCATCTGGCCCAGGACTGGAACGTCATGGCCCACCTGGTCGCGGGCGGGCTCGGGGTGGCACTGATCCCGCGCATGGCGCAGCTCACCCCGCAACTGCCGATCACGCGTGTGCGCGTCGCGGGCAACCCGCACCGCAAACTGCTGACCTGCACCCGCCGGGGCGGCCGGGAGCGGCCCGCGGTGGCGGCCGCCCTCGAAGAGCTGCGCGAGCTGGCGGCGACGGCGGTGGCCTGACACACGGAAGGGCCGCGGCCTCGCGGCCACGGCCCTTCGGCGCGGGTCCTGGGTCAGGCGGCGACGGCCTCGCCCGCGTGGCCGTGCAGACGGGCGACGACCTCGGTCAGCTGGGCGGCGACCTCGGCGTCGTCGGCCGGGTGGGTCTCGGCGAAGCGGGTCAGCGAGCCGGGGATGGACAGCTTGAGGTCCTCGATGACCTTGCCGCCGGCGATGCCGACGGCCTTGCGGGCCTCGTCCTGCGCCCACACGCCGCCGTACTGGCCGAACGCGGTGCCGACGACGGCGACCGGCTTGCCACCGAAGGCGCCCGCGCCGTAGGGGCGGGACAGCCAGTCGATGGCGTTCTTCAGGACGGCCGGGATGGTGCCGTTGTACTCGGGGGAGAAGAGCAGGAACGCGTCGGCCGCCTGAGCGGCGGCGCGCAGACGGGCGGCGGCGGCCGGGACGTCGCCCTCGACGTCGATGTCCTCGTTGTAGAACGGGATCTCGGCCAGGCCCTCGAAGATCTCGACGTCCGCGCCCTCGGGCGCGAACTTGACGGCCGCCTCGGCGAGCTGGCGGTTGGTCGAACCGGCGCGAAGGCTGCCGACGAGCGCGAGGATGCGGACAGACATGGGGACTCCAAAGTGCTGAAACATTGCCGTTACGATCCGGACCGAGGTCCGTTTTATTTTCTAGCACCATAACCGGACCGCGGTCCAGTTTTCTTCCCGATGCTTTACGCTGTCTTCATGTCCGCCTCCCTGCCGCCCCTCCCGACGCCGCCAGAGCCCGTCGGTGAGCCCGAGTTGCTGCAGCTCGGCACCGCCGAGGAGCACCCCTGCCTGCGCGCCGACGCCGCGCGCAACCGGGCCCGGCTGCTGGAGGCCGCGGCCCGGCTGATCGCCGAGCACGGTGTGGCCGGGGTGACGATGGAGGCGGTCGCCGCTGCGGCCGACGTCGGCAAGGGGACCGTCTTCCGCCGTTTCGGCGACCGGACCGGGCTGCTGATGGCCTTGCTCGACCACTCCTCGCGCACCCTGCAGGCCGACTTCCTCGGCGGTCCGCCGCCGCTGGGCCCCGGGGCGCCGCCCCTGGAGCGGCTGCGGGCGTTCGGCGTGGCGGTGCTGTACCGCTCGGCCGAGCAGCTGGACCTGCAGCTGGCGGCCCAGTCGGAGCCGACCCGGCGCTTCGGCCACCCCTCGGCGCGGGCGATGGCCATGCATGTCACCGTCCTGCTGCGGCAGGTCGTGCCCGACGCCGACTGCGAGCTGCTCGCCCAGACGCTGATGAGCTACCTCGACCCCGCGCTGATCCACCACCGCACCCGGCAGTGCGGCATGCCGCTGGAGCGGCTCGAGACCGGCTGGGTCGACCTGGTCGCCCGGGTGACGGGCACGGAGCCGCCCCGCTGAGCCGGACTCCGCTTGCCCGCGGAGGCGATGGGGAGAGCCGGCGCTGGGCGGGCTGGGGTGCGGTCGTGCGGGTGGCTGGTTGCTCGAGGAGTGCTGCGGAAGTGCTGCCTGGAGCCTTGCTCGACCGTGTGTGCGGTTGCCTGACCGGGTGACGGTAGGAGAGCCGCCGCGCTGAGCCCGGCTCCGCTTGCCCGCGGAGGCGATCGGGAGCGCCGGGGGTGGGGTCGTGCGGGTGGCTGGTTGCCGGAGGGGCGCTGCGCAACCGCCGCCCGCAGCCTTGCTCGACCTTACGTGCGGTTGGTCGGCCGGGTGACGGCAGGAAAGGCGCTGCGCTGAGACCGGCTCAGTTGTGCGCGGTGAACATCTCGACCAGGCGCCGGGGGGCGTCGGCGCGGAACAGCAGCTCGCCCTGGTGTGCCGACTCCGTCGCCGAGAACTCGCTGCGGGGGAACATCTTCTCCTCGTAGGCGGCGAGCGCAGCCTCCGTGTCCCCCGGGTGCGCCACCAGCGCGAGGCTTAGTTCGGCCCCGTCCAGCAGGGCGAGGTTGGCGCCCTCACCGGCGAACGGGGACATCAGATGCGCGGCGTCGCCGAGCAGCGTGACGCCCGGGACCCGGGCCCAGCGGTGGCCGACCGGCAGGGCGTGGATCCGGCGCGGCACCAGCGCGCCGTCGGCGTCGGCGACCAGTGCCCGCAGGCCCTTGTCCCAGCCGGCGAACTCCTCGACGACCCGCGTCCTGGCCCCCTCGACGTCGGCGAAGTCGATGCCGTCGAGCCACTCCTCGGCGCACTCCAGCGCGGCGTAGACGTGCAGACTGCCGTCGCTCTCGCGGTGCGCGAGGAGGCCCCGGCCCTCCCCGAGCGCGAACAGCATGCCGCCGCCGACCACTTCGGCGCCCACCGGATGCCGTACGTCCGCGTCCCGCAGGTCCGCCTCGACGAAGGAGACGCCCGTGTAGCGGGGCCGGGCGTCGGACACGAGCGGACGCACCGTCGACCAGGCGCCGTCCGCGCCCACCAGCACATCGGTGGTGAAGGCGGTGCCGTCCGCCAGGGTCACCTCGTGCCGGCCGCCGCCCACCGGCCGCGCGCCGGTGACCTTCGCGCCCCAGCGGACGGTGTCCCGCGGCAGCGAGCCGAGCAGCAGGTCACGCAGATCGCCGCGGTCGATCTCGGGACGGCCGCCGTCCTCGTCGGGACGGTCCAGGAGGACCGTCCCGTCCGGCTCCAGGACCCGGGTGGCCTGCCCGCCCTGGTGGACACGGGCCAGGAAGTCCTCGTACAGGCCCGCGGCGCGCAGCGCCACCTGGCCGGAGTCGTCGTGGATGTCGAGCATGCCGCCCTGCGTACGGGCGGCGGGGGAGGCGTCCAGTTCGTAGACGGCCGCCTGGACGCCGTGCACGTGCAGCACGCGGGCCAGAGCGAGGCCGCCGAGTCCTGCGCCGATGATCGCGACGGGGTGGTGGGTGGTCATGTCGTGTCTCCTTGGGGTCGGTCGGGTACGGCGGTCCGCTCGATGCCCGCGATCAACGCCCGGAACGCCCAGGACAGGCGCTCCTCGGGTGCTCCGGCGAGCAGCGCGCCGCCGAGTGCGGCGATGCGCGGGTGGGTGCGGTCGGACAGGCCGGCCAGGGTGCGGCGCAGGGCGTCCCAGTCCTCCTCGGACGCCTCCTCGACATGCTCGGCGGCCGTGGCGGTGGCGTGCTGCAGCAGCAGATCCACGCCCCAGGCCGCCTGCGCGGGCGGCACACCGCCCTCGTCGAGCAGGGCCAGCAGGGTCTCGATCAGGTTCAGGTAGTGCGGTCCGCTCGGCCGGGCGGTGAGCGCGGAGCGGGCCAGGGTCGGGTGCTCGAAGAGCATCGCGGTGTACGCGGTGAGCACCCGCTCCAGCCGCTCGCGCCAGTCGCCCCCGGCGGGGGCCGGCCCGACCGTGCCCAACAGCTCGTCCAGCACGGCCGCGTGCAGCTCGGCGGTGTTGCGGACGTACACGTAGAGGGAGGCCGGGCCGGTGTCCAGCTCCTGCGCCAGGCGCCGCATGGTCACCTTCCCCAGGCCCTCGGCCCGCAGGATCGCCACGGCCGCGGCGATGATGCCCTCCCGGGTCAGGGCGGGCTTGGCGGGCCGCTCGCGACGGCTGCGGGGGGTGTCGGGTCGGTCGGTCATGATGCAACCGTACCGAACATGTTCGCTGCGAACAAGTTCGTGACGAACATGTTCGTCCATCGGAACGCGGCTCTGTCCCGCCCCCACCGGGGCAGTCGCCTCCGCTTCTGCGAAGATGCGGTACGTCATGGTGCAGATACCGAAAACGCCCGGGCCCGCGTCGCCCGCACCGCGCTCCGTGCCGACGAGCGCCGATGTGGCCCGCCTGGCCGGCGTCTCGCGCGCGACCGTCTCCTACGTCCTGAACAACACCAGCGCCGTCCGCATCAGCGAACCGACCCGGCGCCGCGTCCAGGAGGCCGCCAAGGAACTCGGCTACGTGCCGCACGCCGCCGCCCGCAGCCTGCGCGCCGGACACAGCCGCATGGTCCTGATGCCGGCCCCGACGATCCCGGTCGGCCCGCTCTACAGCCAGTTCATCAACGAACTGCAGTGGGCGCTCGGCCGCCTCGACTACACCGTCGTCCAGTACGGCACCGTCGGCCGGCACGGCGACGAGGCCGCCCGTGCCTGGGCGGAACTGCGCCCCGTCGCCGTCCTGGTGCCCGGCGCCGGCCTGGGCCCGCAGGGTGTCGCGGTGCTCAAGGGCTCCGGCGCCCGCGCCGTCGTCACTCTCGGCCCCAAGGCGGTCGAGGGCGCCCACGCCCTGCTCATGGACCACGAGACCGTGGGTCACTGCGCCGGCGGTCACCTCTTCGACCGGGGCCGGCGCCGCATCGGTGTCGTCGTACCCGAGGAGGGCGGCCTGGAGGTCTTCTCCCAGCCTCGCCTCGAAGGGGTGCGCCGTGCCCTGGACGGCACCGACGCCACGGTCACCGAGCTCTCCCTCGCCTACGAGGAGGAGTCCGCCGCGCGTCTCGCCGCCCGCTGGCGCGAACTCGACCTGGACTCCGTGTTCGCTTACAACGACGAGTACGCGATGCTGTTGATGCGGGCCCTGCAGGACGTGGGCGTGCGCGTTCCGGAGGAGACGGCGGTGATCGGTGCCGACGACCTCATGCTCGGCCGGCTGCTCAGGCCCCGTCTGAGCACGGTCCACATCGAGCTGCCGTCCGGCCGCGACCTCGCCGAACTCGTGGACCGCGCGGTGCGCAACCCCGCTGCCGCGCCCGAGACGCACAAGGTGCTGGGAGCCACGGTGGTCCACCGCGACTCCAGCTGAACCCAGGGGAGGCGCCCATGCGCACCACGGTCGGCATCATCGGCGGCGGCCCCGCCGGGCTCCTCCTCGCCCGGTTCCTGCACCGCGCCGGGATCGACTGCGTGGTCCTGGAGGCCAGGACGCGTGCGTACGTCGAGCACCGCCAGCGCGCCGGAATGCTGGAGCAGGGCACGGTCGACGCCCTGCGCGAGGCCGGCGCGGCCGAGCGGCTGAACGCCGAGGGCCTGGTGCACCAGGGCATCGAGCTGCGCTTCGACCGGGAACGCCACCACATCGACTTCCCCACCCTCACCGGCGGCCGCACGGTCACCATCTACGCCCAGACCGAGATCGTGAAGGACCTCGTCGCCCTCCAACTGGCCGACGGGCCACCGCTGTTGTTCGAGGCCGAGGCGCTGGGCATCGAGAAACCCGAGGGCACCTCACCCGTCGTACGGTTTCTGCACGAGGGCCGCGAGCAGACGCTGACCTGCGACTGGGTGGTCGGCGCCGACGGCTTCCACGGCATCTCCCGCGACACGTTCCCCGCCGCAGTGAGCCGCACCTACGAACGCGGCTACCCCTACTCCTGGCTCGGCGTCCTCGCCGACGTCGCGCCCTCCTGCGAGGAGCTGATCTACGCCCGCGGCCGGGGCGGCTTCGCCCTGCACAGCATGCGCTCCCCGCACGTCTCCCGCCTCTACCTGCAGGTTCCCAACGACAGCGACCCCGAGGACTGGCCGGACGACCGGATCTGGGACGAACTCGCCGCCCGTTTCGCCATCGACGGGGACTGGACCCTCGACCGCGGCCCGATCACCGCCAAGTCCGTGACCCCGATGCGCAGTTTCGTGCACGAGCCGATGCGCCACGGCCGGCTGCTGCTGGCCGGCGACGCCGCCCACATCGTCCCGCCGACCGGCGCCAAGGGCCTCAACCTCGCCGTCTCCGACGTCCGCGTCCTCGCTCGCGCCCTCGTCGAACTGCACCGCACGGGATCCGAGCGACTGCTCGACACGTATTCCGACACGTGCCTGGAGCGTGTGTGGCAGGCCACGCGTTTCTCGTACGACATGACTAAGATGTTGCATGCTCAACCAGATGGGGATGCCTTCGAGAACCGGATGCAGCTCACCCGGCTGCGCCGTATCACCGCATCCCGCCACGCGGCGGCCGAACTGGCCGCGAACTACACGGGACTTCCGCTCATGACCTGAGTCCCGCCGGTGACGAAACGGAGAGCCGTCATGCCGTTGCTCGACCCGAAGACCTGGCAGTCCCACCCCTTGTCGGGGCCCGAGTACGCCGTCACGGAGCCCGCCACCGGGGACACGCTCGCCACCGTCACCCTCGCCTCCGCCGAGGACGTGGACAGGGCCGCCGAAGCGGCACGCGCCGCCCAGACGGAGTGGGCCCGTGCCCCGCACTTCGTCCGCGCCGCGGTCCTGCGCAAGGCCGGCGACCTGTTCACCGCTCACGCGGAGGAACTGCGGGAGTGGCTCGTCCGCGAGTCCGGCTCCATCCCCGGCAAGGCCGACTTCGAACTGCACGTCGCCGCCCAGGAGTGCTACGAGGCCGCCGCCCTCGCCTCCCGCCCCGCCGGCCAGGTCCTGCCCTCCGAGGCGCCCCGCCTGTCCTACACCCGGCGCGTCCCGGTGGGCGTGGTGGGTGTGATCTCCCCGTTCAACGCGCCGCTGATCCTGTCCATCCGCTCCGTCGCCCCGGCCCTGGCGCTCGGCAACGCGGTCGTCCTCAAGCCGGACCCGCGCACCGCCGTCTGCGGCGGGCTCTCCCTCGCCGCGGTCCTCGCGGAGGCGGGCCTGCCGGAGAACCTCTTCCACGTCCTGCCGGGCGGCCCGGACGTCGGCCAGGCCCTGGTCGCCGACCCGCGCGTCCCCGTCATCTCCTTCACCGGCTCCACCGCCGCGGGCCGCGCGGTCGGCGAGGCGGGCGGACGCCACCTCAAGCGCGTCCACCTGGAACTCGGCGGCAACTCCGCCATGGTCGTCCTGGAGGACGCCGACCTCGACGCCGTGATCTCCACGGCCGCCTGGGGCTCCTTCTTCCACCAGGGCCAGATCTGCATGACGACCGGCCGCCACCTCGTCCACCGGTCCCTGTACGAGGAGTACGTGGAGCGCCTCGCGGCCAAGGCCGACTCGCTCGCCGTCGGGGACCCGCACCGTGAGCAGGTCCACCTGGGCCCGATCATCGACGACGCCCAGCTCACCAAGGTGCACGGGCTCGTCGAGGCCAGCACGGCACGCGGCGCCAAGGTGGCCGCCGGCGGCACCCACGACCGGCTCTTCTACCGGCCGACCGTCATCGCGGGGGTGGACGACCAGAGCCCCGCCTACGCCGAGGAGGTCTTCGGCCCGGTCGCCCCGGTACGGCCCTTCAGCACCCCCGAGGAGGCGGCGGCCCTCGCCGCGGCCGGCGAGTACGGACTCTCGCTCGGCATCGTCACCCGTGACACCGCCCGCGGCCTCGACCTCGCCGAGCGCATCCCGACCGGCATCGTCCACATCAACGACCAGACGGTCAACGACGAGGCCGTGGCCCCCTTCGGCGGCGTGGCCGCCTCCGGCACCGGCGCCCGCTTCGGCGGCGAGGCCAACCTGGAGGCGTTCACGGACGTGCGCTGGACGACCGTACGCGGTGACGTGGCGCCGTACCCCTTCTAGGCCCGGCCGTTCCTTCTAGGCCCGGCCGTTCCGGTCCCGGTCCTCACTGACCGTTCTGCTCGGCCTGCGCCTGCTGTGCGGCGACGGCCTTGCGGACCTCGTCCATGTCCAGCTTGCGTGCCTGCCCGATGACGTCCGCCAGCGCGGCCTCGGGCAGGGCGCCCGGCTGCGCGTACACGGCGACCTGGTCACGCACGATCATCAGCGTGGGGATCGACTGGATGCCGAAGGCCGCGGCCAGCTCCGGCTGCGCCTCCGTGTCGATCTTGCCGAACACCAGGTCCGGGTTGTCCTCGGCCGCCTTCTCGTACACCGGCGCGAACTGACGGCACGGCCCGCACCAGGACGCCCAGAAGTCGATGAGGACGAACTCGTTCTCCGTGACCGTCTGGTCGAAGTTCTCCTTGGTGAGCTCCACGGTGCTGCTCATGACCTGAATTCCCTCTTCCTGCTGTCGGGGCGAACCGACGGCACAACACGGCCGGCCCATCACGTATTCCGCGCCCCTACCCGTGTGGCCTCAACGCACACCACCCACCAGACTGACCCCATGACGGAAACGGAAACCAACGCGTACGACGTCGTGGTGCTCGGGGCCGGGCCCGTGGGGGAGAACGTGGCCGACCGCACCCGCGCGGCCGGCCTGTCCACCGCGGTCGTGGAGAGCGAACTGGTCGGCGGCGAGTGCTCGTACTGGGCGTGCATCCCCAGCAAGGCTCTGCTGCGCCCGGCCATCGCCCGCGCCGACGCCCGACGCGTGCCCGGACTGCGCCAGTCGGTGCAGGGCCCCCTCGACGCGGCCGCGGTCCTCGCGCACCGCAACTACTACACCTCCGACTGGCACGACGACGGCGCGGCGACATGGCTGGACGGCATCGGCGCCGACCTCTACCGCGGCAAGGGCCGGCTGACCGGCCCCCGTACGGTCAGCGTCACCGGTTCGGACGGCGCGGAGCGCGTGCTCACCGCCCGGCACGCCGTCGCCGTCTGCACCGGCACCGACGCCGTGCTGCCCGATATGCCCGGGCTGGCCGAGGTGAAGCCGTGGACCAGCAGGAACGCCACCAGCGCGCAGGAGGTCCCGGGCCGGCTCGTGGTGGTCGGCGGGGGAGTGGTGGCCACCGAGATGGCCACCGCCTATCAGGCCCTCGGCTCGAAGGTCACCCTCCTGGTGCGCGGCAAGGGCCTGCTGCCCCGGATGGAACCCTTCGCCGGGGAGCTGGTCGCGGAGGCGCTGGCGGAGGCCGGCGCGGAGGTGCGGACCGGTACGTCGGTGGAGTCGGTCGCGCGGGAGAACGGCACGGTCGTCGTCATGACCGGCCAGGGCGACCGCATCGAGGCCGACGAGATCCTCTTCGCCACCGGCCGCAAGCCGCGCACCGCCGACATCGGCCTGGAGACGGTCGGTCTGGAGCCCGGCGGCTGGCTGCCGGTCGACGACAGCATGCTCGTGTCGGGCAGCACCTGGCTGTACGCGGTCGGCGACGTCAACCATCGCGCGCTCCTCACCCACCAGGGCAAGTACCAGGCGCGCATCGCCGGTGCCGCCATCGCCGCCCGCGCCTCCGGCGTGCCGATCCTGGAGACGGACCCCTGGGGCGCGCACGCGGCCACCGCCGACCATCACGCGGTTCCCCAGGTCGTCTTCACCGACCCGGAGGCCGCGGCCGTCGGCCTGTCCCTCGCGGAGGCCGAGCAGGCCGGTCACCGCGTGCGTGCCGTGGACGTCGAGATGTCCTCCGCGTCCGGCGCGGGCCTGTACGCCGACGGCTACCGGGGCCGCGCCCGCATGGTCGTCGACCTGAACGAGGAGATCCTGCGCGGCGTCACCTTCGTCGGCCCCGGCGTCGGTGAGCTCATCCACTCGGCGACGGTCGCGGTCGCGGGTCAGGTCCCGATCAGCCGGTTGTGGCACGCCGTTCCGTCGTTCCCGACGATCAGCGAGGTGTGGCTGCGGCTGCTGGAGGCGTACCGGGACAACTGACGGCGCTCGCGCCCGGACGCCTTCCGGCCTACGGGAGTTCGAAGCCCAGCGCGTCCGCGGCCTCGTGCGGTGTGGGCCGCGTCCAGCGCTGGGCCATCGCCTCGTTCGAGGACAGCGACCGCAGCTCCGCCCGGTCGAGGTAGAGCGTGCCGTCCAGGTGGTCCGTCTCGTGCTGCACGATCCGCGCGGGCCAGCCGGTGAACACTTCGTCCACCGGCCGCCCGTGCTCGTCCTCGCCCGTCAGCCGTACCTCGGCGGCCCGGGCCACCACGGCCTGCCAGCCCGGCACGCTCAGGCACCCCTCGAAGAACGCGGCACGGGCGGCGCCGAGGGGCTCGTACGACGGATTGACCAGGACCCGGAACGGCTGCGGCACCCGCCCCCGCGCCACCCGTACCTCCTCCGGCACCGGCGCCGGGTCCTCGATCACCGCGATCCGCAGCGCCACGCCGACCTGCGGCGCGGCCAGGCCCACGCCCGGCGCCGCGTGCATGGTGACGCGCAGGGCCTCGACGAAGCGGGCCAGCAGGGCCGAGTCGAGCTGTCCGTCGAAGCGCTCCGTGCCGCGCCGCAGGACGGGGTCACCGGCCGTGACGATGGGCAGTGGGCCGTCGGTGGCGAGGAGTTCCTCGACCTGCTCGGCAAGTGACGGGTGGTTACGGGGAGTTGCCATGCGGTCAGCATGCCATGAACGGTCGGGGACGGACGAAGTGCCGTGTGACGCACGCCACTTGGGCCTCCGGGAACTCGGCGTCCGCCTCCCCCGACTACTGGACCGCCACAGCACCACACCGTCCCGTCCCCCGGAGAAGCCCGCCGATGTCCACCGCTCCCTCGCCGACCAAGGACGAGACCCCGAAAGCCGAACCGGCCCCCACGGCCTCACCAGGCCCGTGGGCCTCCCTGCGGCCCCTCGTCCTGCGGCTGCACTTCTACGCCGGAGTGCTCGTCGCCCCCTTCCTGCTCGTCGCCGCCGTCACCGGGTTCCTGTACGCCGGCGCCTTCCAGGCCGAGAAGCTCGTGTACGCCCACGAGATGACCGTCGCCGAGGTCGGTGACACCAAGCTGCCGGTCTCCCAGCAGGTGAGCGCCGCCCGCAAGGCCCATCCCGAGGGCACCGTCTCCGCGGTACGGCCCTCCCCGGAGGCGGACGCCACCACCCGGGTGCTGCTGTCCGGCGTGAAGGGCGTGGAGCCCGGCCACACCCTCGCCGTCTTCGTCGACCCGTACACCGCGAAGGTGCGCGGGGCCCTCGAACAGTACGGCTCCACCGGCGCGTTGCCGCTGCGGACCTGGATCGACGAGTTCCACCGGGACCTGCACCTCGGCGACACCGGCCGCCTCTACAGCGAGTTCGCCGCCAGCTGGCTGTGGGTGATCGCGGGTGGCGGCCTGGCGCTGTGGTTCTCCCGCCGCCGAGCCCTGCGCAAGGTCCGCGGTACCAGCGGCCGACGCCGCACGCTCGGCCTGCACGGCACCGTCGGGGTATGGACCGCCGCCGGCTTCCTCTTCCTGTCGGCCACCGGACTGACCTGGTCGACGTACGCCGGTGCCAACATCGACGAACTGCGCACCTCGCTCGGCCAGGCCACCCCGTCCGTCTCGGCGACGGCGGGCGGCGACCACGCTGGCCACGGCGCCGCCTCCGCGGGCGGGGGCGAGCACGGGGTCGGTCTCGACAAGGTCCTGTCCGCGGCCCGCGCCGAGAGCCTGACCGATCCGGTGGAGATCGTGCCGCCCGCCGACGCCGACTCCGCGTACGTGGTGCGGCAGGTCCAGCGCAGCTGGCCCGAGAAGCAGGACTCCGTGGCGGTGGACCCGGCCACCGGCGAGGTCACCGACGTGCTGCGGTTCGCCGACTACCCGCTGCTCGCGAAGCTGACCCGCTGGGGCATCGACCTGCACACCGGGATCCTCTTCGGCCTGGTCAACCAGATCGCCCTGATGGCCCTGGCACTCGCCCTGGTCCTGCTGATCGTCTGGGGCTACCGCATGTGGTGGCAGCGCGGCCGCGGTTCCTCCTTCGGCCGGCCGATCCCACGCGGCGCCTGGCAGCAGGTGCCCCCGCAGATCCTCGTCCCGTGCGTTGCGGTCATCGCCGTACTCGGCTATTTCGTCCCGCTTCTCGGCATCCCCCTGGCAGCCTTCGTCGTCGCGGACGTGCTCTACGGCGAGATCGCGCACCGGCGCGCCCGCGCCTCGGCGGGCTAGAACACGACCGGGCCCGGCTCCTCGGAGAGCCGGGCCCGTGGTTCAGACGGACAGCGCGGCGAGCTCCGCGTCGGCCCGCTCGGTGACGGTCGCCAGGACGCGACCGGCCGCCGCGAGGTCCTCGGCCGGGATGCCACCCCAGATCCGGGCGCTGATCTCCCCGGTCTCGGCGCTCACCCGGGTGTAGAAGTCACCTCCGGCGTCCGTGACGCGCACGTCGGACCCGTCCACGGTGATGAGGCCTTTGGCGCCCAGTTCCGTGATGACACCCCGCGCCTCGGCCGGGTCGACCTTGAGCGCGCCGACGACCTGCGTCACCAGGGCCTCACGCTCGACCGGCTGCCCGGCGACGACGACGAGCCGGAGGGTGATCTGCTGCTGGAAGGTGGCACCGTGCCGGTCCAGGACGCTCTCCAGGACGGCGCGGGCGGCGTAGTGCGCCAGGCCCAGGGCGCGGGCATCGGCGGCGGGTGCGGTGGTGGTCAAGACTGCTCCTTCTCGTTCTGGTCGTTCTCGCTGAACGGATCAAGAGGTGCGTCGAGCAGGGTCGCGAGGTCGCGGGTGAACTCCTGGGCGCGCGGGGCGTCGAGCCCGCCGAGCGGCGCCAGGAACTGCCGCAGCAGACCCTGTACGACCGTGATGGCGCGCCCGGTGACCTCGCGGCCCTGGTCGGTGAGGGCCAACTGCACCGCGCGCGGGTCCCGGGGGTCGCGAGTGCGTTCCACGAGGCCGGCCGACTCCAGGCTGCGGGCCAGCTTGGAGACGTACAGCGGCTCCAGGCCGGTGTGGTCGGCCAGCCGGCGCTGGCTGGGGCGTTCGCCGGTGCGCTGCATGCCGTGCAACGAGGCGACCAGCGAGTACTGGGCGTGGGTGAGGCCCAGCGGGACCATCGCCCGGTCGACGGCGACCCGCCATTTCATCGACAGACGCCACACCAGGAACCCGGGCGTCGCGTTCTCGTAACCGCTGCTCATGAGAGATACTGTACATCGCTACTATGTCCATGGCTACTATTTTGTTGGGGCGGCTACGGGACTAGGTTGTGCGCCATGAGCAATCTTGATCGCGAGGCGGTTCCCGCCCTGTGCGGCGGCCGTGGCTTCGTCGTGGCGGAGCCGGTGCGCGAACTCCTCAGTCCTCGCCGGGTCCCTCTCGGCGAGTCGACCGAAGTCCGCCGCCTGCTGCCCAACCTGGGCCGCCGCATGGTCGGCGCCTGGTGCTTCGTCGATCACTACGGCCCCGACGACATCGCCGACGAACCCGGCATGCAGGTCCCGCCGCACCCCCACATGGGCCTGCAGACGGTCAGCTGGCTGCACGAGGGCGAGGTACTGCACCGCGACTCGACCGGCAGCCTCCAGACCATCCGCCCCCGCGAGCTCGGGCTCATGACCTCGGGCCGGGCCATCAGCCACTCCGAGGAGAGCCCCCGCCCGCACGCCCGCTTCCTGCACGGTGCGCAGCTGTGGGTCGCCCTCCCGGACGGCCACCGCCACACCGACCCGCGCTTCGAGCACCACGCCGAACTCCCGCGCGTCACCGCGCCCGGACTCACGGCCACCCTCATCCTCGGCGACCTGGACGGCGCGACCTCGCCCGGCACGACGTACACCCCGATCGTCGGCGCCGACCTGGCACTGACCCGCGGCGCGGACGTACGCCTCCCGCTGGAGCCGGACTTCGAGTACGCCGTGCTGTCCATGTCCGGCGAGGCCCACGTCGACGGCGTGCCGGTGCTGCCGGGCTCGATGCTCTACCTCGGCTGCGGCCGCGCCGAACTCCCCCTGCGCGCCGAGTCGGACGCGGGCCTGATGCTCCTGGGCGGCGAGCCGTTCGAGGAGGAGCTCGTGATGTTCTGGAACTGGATCGGCCGGTCCCAGGAAGAGATCGAGCAGGCCCGCCGGGACTGGATGGAAGGCACCCGGTTCGGCGAGGTGAAGGGCTACGACGGCGCCCCACTGCCCGCCCCCGAACTGCCGCCGCTGCGGTTGAAGCCGAGGGGCCGGGAGCGCTGACCCACGGTCTCCCATGTGTCCGGGGCAACCTGGATGCTGTCGGTGATGGCGTCGGCGTCCCGGAGCCGGCGCCGCAGAGGCGAGCCCTCGTAGATGGACGAAGCGCCACCGAGGCCGTGCATGGCCCTGATCACCTCTGCGGACGTACGGGCGGCAGAGGAAGAGGGCGCGTGCGGCGCGCAGTTCGGCCTCCGCCCCGGCCACGGCGGTCTGGATTGCCAGCCTCCCGGCGCTTCCATCTCCACCCGGCAGCGGGCCGGCCGTCGAGGTCCCGGGGGCGTTCGAGCCCGACCGCTGCCGCTACGACCCGCCAGACCCGACGCCGGCGGCCGGCGGGGTCCGCATGTCCAAGGACCGGGGCCACGTCGACTACCCCCGGCTGGAGGCGCGCCCGGACGTGCTCATCTGCAGCACACCCGCCCCCGAGAAGGACGTCGAGGTCATCGGTGAGGTCAGCGCCGAGCTCCAGTCAGGTGCGCGCGGTTCTGGGAACTTCCTGAGAGTCGGACCCGCACCGCGGTCATGGGTGGCCGCCGACCTGGCCACTCGGCCGCGGACTCCCAGAAACCTCTCAGAACCACTCGGGAAGGTCGTACTCGCGGCAGCCATTGTGGCCGCGTCCCCCCGGAACGGGGCGCCGGGCCTCCCCCGTCCGGCGCCGCGTGCCGCCCGCCCGCGAGCGAAGCGGAGCCTTCCCGCATGGCTGCCACCACGACCTCCCTCATGTCCGGGCCCCGCTCGGGTCCGCACTCCCCATCTCACACCACGCCGGTACGGATGACCGGCCCGTGGCGGAACGCCCTGGAAGGGGCGGCGTCCGCGGTGTGCGCGGTGGTCGCCATGGCCGCCGTGTCCGCGCTGGCCTTGGGGCTGCTCGGCGCGGGGTCCTACGGATCGCTGTGGCCGCTGACGATGGCCGTGACCGCCATGGCCGTCGGCGGCCCGGTCGCCGCGGATCCGGCCGCGTCCCCGGACACCGGCGGGATGGGCGGTCTGGCCTCGCTGTTCGGCGGAGGCGGCGGCGGTCTGGGGCCGTCGATGAGCGGTTCGGCAGATGCCATGCCACTGGGCGTCACCCTGGTCGGCGCCATCGTTCTGTGGGTCGCGTTCTCCTGGCGGCTGAGCCACGGGCGGCGCCGGGTGCGGTTGACCGGTGGCGCACTCGCCGTGCGGGCGGCAGGGGCGGGAACCGCGGCCCTGGTCGTCCTCATGATCGTGGCAGCTCTCGCACGGGGAACGGTCACCCTGCCCGCGTCGGCGACGGCCGGGATGCGCGGAAGCGGCGGGGACTCGTCCGGCGGGGGTTTCGGCGGCGCGGGCGGCGGCCTGGCCGATCTGTTCGGCTCAGGCGGTGGTCCCGGTGGCCTGGGTGGTCTCTTCGGCGGTGGGGGTACGGGCGCCCAGCCGGCGATGGCCTATCACGTGGGCGTGGGACCGGCGGGGTTGGGCGCACTGCTGTGGGTGGCCGTCGTCCTCGGCGTGGGCTGCCTGATCAGCCGCCGGGCGCGGCTGTCGCTGGGCGGTGCGCCGGCCCGGCTGCGCGCGAGCTGGGGGCCGAGCCTCTCGGCCGTCGTCCGCACGGTCCTCGTCCTGGCGGCCGTACCCCTGCTGGCCATCGGCTTCGTCGGAGCCGTGGTCGGTGACCGGGTCGGCTCGGTGGCGGGTGGCACCTTGTTGCTCGCTCCCAACGCCCTGGTGGCGTTCCTGACGCTGGGCGTCGGCTCCTCATGGACGGCGGCGGTCCACCCGGTGCAGAGCGACAGCACCAACCCCCTCGCAGCGATCATGGGTGCGCTGAGCGGTGGTGCGGCCGACGGCCGGCAGCAGGACCGCGTCGCGTCGCTGGGCTCGGCGTCGGTGGGTGGTTGGCCGGTGTGGCTCATGGCTCTCATGGTGTCCGGCCTGATCCTGACCGCCTGCGCCTACCGCGCGGCGCGGACCACGCGCCCGGGCCATGAAGTGCCGTTGCTGCCCTGGCGGGGCCCGTTGGCCGGGCACCTCGCCATGGCCGAACGGATCGGTGTGGTCACGGCCCTCGTCCTGGGTGCGGGCGTCTGGGCGGCGGGGGTGTCCGGGCACTTCGGCTTCAGCATGTTCGGCAGCGAGATGGGCGGGATGCGGGGCGAACTCAGCGGCAGCGTGCTGCGGACCGTCGTATTCGGACTGCTGGTCGGCTCTCTCGCCGGGTTCGCCGGGAGCCTCCTGGCCCGGACACGCGGACGCCGTGGCCCGATGACGGTGGAGCCCTATGACCGCAGAGCCCTTTGACCGCAGAGCCTTATGATCGTGATCCCGGCGACCGTTGATCCCGGCGACCGTGGGCTTTACATGGCGGAGACACCCGCGGCCGTACGCTGCGCGACAGCATCCCGGGTGTCCCGCGGGCCGCGCGTCTTCCGCCGCACACCCGTTCCCGGCGGCACCGGGACCGCGCCGTCTCGCGCCTGGAGGACCCTGTGACACCTGTCGAGCGCTCCGCCCTGACCGGTGCGGGCACCGGACATGAGCCCGGCGCGGCGCCGGCCGCCGGCAACACGCATCTGCTGATCGTCGAGGACGAGCCCACCGTCCGGGAGTTGCTGTGCGCGGCGCTGGGACACGCCGGTTTCACGGTCACGGCCGCCGGGACCGGTCAGGAGGCCCTCGACCGCGCGCACGAGGCCGCACCTGATCTGGTGCTGCTGGACGTGCTGCTTCCCGACCTGGACGGCTTCGAGGTCATCCGGCGGCTGCGCGAGCGGCACCGTCCGGCCGCCGCACCCCGCACCGGGCACATCCCCGTCGTGTTCCTCACCGCCCGGGACGCCACCCGGGACAAGATCGAGGGCCTGGTGCTGGGCGGCGACGACTACGTGACGAAGCCGTTCGATCTGCAGGAGCTGATCGCCCGTATCCGCGCGGTGCTGCGCCGCACCAGCGGCGACCCCACCGCCCTGCTGCGCGTGGCCGATCTGGAACTCGACCCCGACGCCGTCCAGGCGGCCCGCGCGGGCGAGCCGATCCGTCTGTCGCCCACCGAGTTCCGGCTGCTGCACTACCTGATGACCAACGCCGGTCGCACGGTCTCCAAGGCGCAGATCCTTCAACGGGTGTGGGACTACGACTTCAACGGCGACACCGGCATCGTCGACACCTACATCAGCTACCTGCGCCGCAAGATCGACAACGGCGGTCCGAAACTCGTCCACACCGTGCACGGCGTGGGATACGTGCTGCGTGGACCGAGGTCATGAGCCGGCCTCGCCGGGTCGGTGCGCTGTGGGCGCGCGCGTCGCTGCGCGGCCGGGTACTGGTGTTGGCCGTCGCCCTGCTGGCGGCCGGGTTCACCGCCTTCGCCCTGGCCACCGGCAACGCCCTGCACGGCTACCTGCAGGGACGCGTCGACTCCCAACTCCGCGCCGCCGCCCAGGTGTTCGCCGTCCTGCCGCCGGCTGTGGCGGAGACCGGCGCCGAGCGGAGACCGCCGACGGCGCTGGCCGACTTCAGTACGGACGTCCTCGGCAACCCCGTCATCACCTATGTCGCCGCCGACGGCACCGTCGAGAGCAGTATCGACTCGCTCGCCGGCGGGACGCGGGCCCGGGACGCCCAGGGCCCGGCGCTGCCCCGGCTGGACGAGGCCGCCATCGCCGAGCGCGGCGGCCGCCCGTTCACCGTCGACGGCACGAAGGGGGACGGCCGCTGGCGGGTGATCGCCGTGCACCGGACGGCACACGCGCTCCTGCCCGGAACCACGGCGACGGTGGCCGACTCCGACGGCGTCGTCGTGGCGACGTCGATGGAACAGGTGGACGGCACCGTGGGACGCATGTGGGAGACCTACCGCGACACCGGGCTCGTGCTTCTCGCGGTCCTGGCCGTGGCGGGCTGGTTCGCGGTCCGCTCCGGACTGGGTCCGCTCTCCCGGGTCGAGCGGACGGCCGCGGAGATCGCGCGCGGCGACCTCTCCCGACGCGTGCCCGAACTCGGCGGCCCACGAACGGAGTTGGGCCGCCTGGCCAGGGCGCTGAACGGAATGCTGGGACAGTTGGAGACCGCGTTCGCCGCCCGCGCCGAGTCGGAGGCCCGGATGAGCAGGTTCGTCGCCGACGCCGGCCATGAGCTGCGCACCCCGCTCGCCGGTATCAAGGGGCTGACCGACCTGCACCGTATGGGCGCCCTGCCCGAACGGGAGGACGTCGACGCCACGATGGCCCGTATCGCCCGCGAGTCCGAACGCCTCACCCGGCTCGTCGAGGACATGCTCCTGCTGGCCCGCCTCTACGAACAGGCGCTCAGGGCCACGGGAAGGCCGGCGGTCCACCCCGTGCCGGGTTCCCCGTCCGACCTCGACCTCGCTCCCACCGACCTGCGCACACTCGCGGCGGACGCCCTGCACGACGTACGTGCCCTGGACCCGGCCCGGACCGTCAGTCTCACCGGCCCGGACGGCGACGGTCCGCCCACCTCCGCCCCGGCCCTCGCCGACGAGGCCCGGCTGCGTCAGGTCGTGACCAACCTCGTCGGCAACGCCGTCACCCACACACCACCCGGCACGGCCATCCGCATCGGTGTGGGTACCGTCGGCGACCACGCCGTCCTGGAGGTCGCCGACCAGGGCCCGGGCCTCGCTCCCGGCACGAGCGGCCGCATCTTCGAACGCTTCTACCGCGCGGACGCCTCCCGCAACCGTGCCACCGGGGGCGCCGGTCTCGGCCTGTCCATCGTGCACTCCCTGGTGAGCGCCCACGCGGGCCACGTCGAGGTCGACTCGGTCCCCGGCCGGGGTGCCACCTTCCGGGTCGTCCTTCCGCTGCTGACCGACCGGCCGACGCGGACCGGCTCACCGCGACAGCCCGTCCTGCAGGACTGACGGTGACGCCGAAGCGGGGCGAGGTCAGACCGGCCGGACCAGTCCGACGTCGCAGGCGAAGACCACCGCCTCCACTGTCCGCGCTCGGTGACGGGGTTGATCCTGTGTTCCTGTCCGGCGGCACGTCCGCCCGGGGCGCGCCGGGTGTAGGTCTCGATGAGCTGCGGGTGATGCCGGGGGAGACGACGGAGTCGCCGGCGGCCCCCGCGCGGATGCCGACGACGAGTTCGTCGGGCCGGGCGTCCTTGAGGAAGAAGCCGTCGGCGCCGGGACGAGACGGGCGTGGACGCTCCTGCCTCCGCGCGGGTTGCGGCCGGAGGTGACCTGGCCCTGGTAGAGGGCGGCGCGTTCGCGCATGCCGACCAGGTCCCTGCCGCCGCCGGTCCGCGTGGAGTGGGGCGGTCCGCAGACCGGTACCGCGGTGCTGGTGCGGCGGGTGCAAGGGGACGCCGTGTCCCTGTCGGGGACACGGCGTTCGGGGCGGTCGGTGTGCTCAGTCGCGGGTGGGAGGGGTGTAGAAGGAGCCGACGGAGGTCCAGACGCCGTTCTTGACGACCACGCGCTGCACGCTGCGGGTGCCGAGATGGTCGTCGGCGCCGAACTTCATCACCGGAGACACCCCGGGGTCCACGGAGGACGCCTTCTGGCACGCGGCGATGAGGGACTGGGACGTGACCGGCCCCTTGACGGTCTTGGCGATCTGGGCGAACACCTTCGCGTTGCTCCAGCCCCACAGGGCGAGGAACCCGGCGTCCTGACCGGGCTCGTACTTCGCCATCGCGGTACGGAACTCCTTGACCGACGGGTCGGGATCCGACGGCGCCTTCACCAGCTGCACCGCCTTGAGGCCCTCGGCGGCGTCCTTGGCCAGCGAGATCGTCGACTCGGCGGCGACGGGCGCGTAGGCGTAGGTGGGCAGGGAAAGCCCCTGCAGCTTGGCCTCCTTGACGAAGGCCGCCGCCTCCGGCGAGGTGAGGATCAGGATCACCGCCTGGGGTTTCGCCGCCTTCACCTTGCTGATCACCGGCGTGTAGTCGGTGGTCTGGTACTTGACCGGCAGCCGGTCGACCTCGACCGTGGGATCCACCTTCTTCGCGACGGGCTCCACCTGCTTGGCGACGTTCACGAACGCGGCCGGGTCGCTGTGCACGACGAGGATCTTCTTCGCGCCGTCCTGCACGGCCCACGCGGCGACCGCCGCGGCCTGGTCCTCGTAGAGGGTCTGTGTGCCGAACAGGCCGGGGCGCGGCGGCTTGTACCAGTTCTCGGCGCCGCCGACCTCGTTCAGGATCGGGACCCTGGACTGGTTGAGGACGAACGGGAAGGCCGCCTCGGCCTGGGAGGTGCCGTTCGCGTTGACGATGGCCACGACCTTGTCCTGGCCGATCAGTTCACGGGCGATCTGCACGGTCTGCTGAGGGTCGGCCGCGTTGTCCTTGACGGTCCACCGGATCTTGCGTCCGTTGATGCCTCCTTGGGCGTTGAGCATCTTGAAGTAGGCGTCGGCACCGGCTCTCTGGGGCACGCCGTACGCGGCGGTGGACCCGGTCAGCGGCAGCCACGCGCCGATGTGTATCTCGGTGGAGCTCGCGGCGGCTCCCGCGGAGTCCTGGCCGGCGCACGCGTTGGCGGTCAGCGCCACCGCGGCCAGGACGGCCGCCGTTCCCGCGGCGCGGCGGAGTCTTCTTACGGTCCGGAACATGGTCCACCTCGTATCGCTACAGGAATCAGTTCACTCGTGAGGTCCGGGCGGGAGCCGCCGCGTTCGGGGCGGCCTCCAGGCCGCCGCTGAAGTACGCCGCCTCCGCCTGTGCCGCGAACGCGGGATCGCCCGGCCGGCCGTGGGCTGCGACGACGCCCTCGTGCAGCACGGCCACCTCGTGGCACACGGACATGGCCCGGCTGAGCAGTTGCTCGAGCAGGACGACGGTCAGACCCTCCCGGGCCAGGCCCGCCAGCCGGTCGTAGACCTCGTCGACCAGCGCCGGGGCGAGCCCGAGCGCCGGTTCGTCGACGATCAGGACGTCCGGCCCGACGATCAGGGCCCGGGCGATGGCGAGCATCTGCTGCTCGCCGCCGGACAGTCCGCCGGCCGGCGCGGACATCCGGTCGCGCAGCCGCACCGGCAGCCACTCGACGGTCTCCTCCAGCCGCTCGCGCAGTCGCGCGCCGGTGACACCGCCCGCGTACGCGGCGACTTCGAGGTTCTCGCGCAGGGACAGCGTCTTGAACAGGGCCCGTCCCTCGGGCGCCAGGCTGGTGCGGACGCCCGTGCCCGCCTCCCTGACCCCGTGCGCGGGTGTGAGGGAGCCGTGCAGGACGCCGGCCAGGGTGCTCTTGCCCGCGCCGTTGGCTCCGGCGACGCCGAGCACGACGCCTTGGCGGACGTCGAGGTCGACGTCGCGCAGGGCGACCACGCCGCCGTAGCCGTGGCCGATGCCGTGCAGGCGGATCATGCTGCGCTCGCCGGTGTGCTCGGGCGGCCGGGTCCTGCCGTCGACCGTGCCCAGATACGAGGAGCGCACCTTCGGGTCCTGCAGCACGGTGTCCGGGGCGCCCTCGCCGATGGTGCGTCCGAAGTCGAAGGCGAGGACCCGGTGGGCGACGGAGAAGAGGTCGTCGAGGACGTGGTCGATGACCACCACGGCGGTGCCGCCGGCGTGCAGCCGCCTGATGTGCCCGGCGAGCAGGGCCCGTTCACTCGCGTCGAGGCCGCCGAACGGCTCGTCCAGCACCAGCAGTTTCGGGTCCTCGGCCATCGCGCGGGCGAGGTCGAGGCGCTTCTGCAGGCCGAAGGGCAGCTCCCCGGGGCGGCGGTCGGCCACCTCCGCGAGGCCGACGGAGTGCAGCACCCGTGCCACCTCGGCCCGGTCCCGGGCGGTGATCCGGCGACGGGTGCACAACACGTTCTCGGCGACGGTGAGTTCGGAGAAGACCTCCGCGTGCTGGAACGTACGGCCGATGCCCAGCCGCCGGCGCGCGGTCGCCCTGGTCCGCAGCAGGGGCCGGCCGGCGAAGTCGGCGGTTCCGCTCACCCGGCCGTTGCCGGTGAGTCCCGACAGGGCGTTCAACAGGGTCGTCTTTCCTGCCCCGTTGGGTCCGATGACGGCCAGGATCTCGTTCTGAAGCACGGTCAGTGAGGCGTCCTCCAGGGCCTGGAGTCCGCCGTAGGAGACCGACACGTGCTCCAGGCGCAGCAGGACGGAGTCGTCGGTGGGAGGCCGGATGGGTGCGGGGGCGGTCGACTCCTCGGCGGGCAGGGGGAGTCGGGTGTCCGGTCGGCGCAGCAGGCGCCGCGCGAGACTGCGCACGGGTTTGCCGAGGAACGGCACGACGCCGCCGGGTAGGAAGAGGAGCACGCAGATCAGGACGAGGCCCTGCACGACGGGCTGGGGCAGCCCCACGGCGGAGGACAGCGAGGGGTTCCACGTGAGATAGACGCCTCCGGCCACGGCGCCGACGATGGTGCCGACCCCGCCGAGCACGCACGCCGCGATCAGCGAGATGCCGAAGGACAGCGAGAACGGGTCGGGGCTGACGAAGCCGGTGAGCAGCCCGAGCAGCACGCCCGCCAGGCAGGTGCAGGCCGCGCTCACGGCGAAGGACAGCGACGACTGCGCCTCGGGGGCGATGCCGATCGTACGGGCGGCCAGGGGGTGCGACTTGGCGGCCACGAGCCGCATCCGCAGCCCCGAGGCGGCGGCCGGTACCGCCAGCGCGAGCACCACGGCGGCCGCTCCGACCGCGAGGTACTGGGCCTCGGTGCTGCCGCCCAGGATCGTGCCGAGGCCGAGCGCGCTGCGCAGCTGGACGACCGGCACTCCCTGGTCGCCGCCGGTCACACTGCTCCAGCGGTTGACGAGTTCGAGGGTCACCATGGTGAAGGCGAGGGTCAGCAGGGCGATGTAGAGCACCGAGAAGCGGGCGCCCGCGTATCCGAGGAAGGCGCCCAGGACGGCGCCGGTGGCGACGGCACCGAGCACTACCGCTTCCAGGGGCCAGTCGTGGGCACTGCCGTACGCCGCGAAGTATGCGCCGACGGCGAAGAACGCGGGGTGGCCCACCGACCAGATGCCGGACCAGCCGGCGAGCAGGCCGACCGAGAGCACGACGATCGTGTACACGGCCGCGAGTCCGACGGAGTACATCTGGTACGCGGGGATCGCGCCGGAGGCCATGAACACCATCAGCACCGCGCCGGCGGCCGGACCCAGGGCGGCCCTGGCCAGGAGGGAACGGTTGAAGACCATGGATGCGACCCCTCAGACCCGTTGGAAGGTGCGGGTGCCGAACATGCCCTGCGGACGGATCAGCAGGACCAGCACGGTGAACGTGAACACGAACGTGTCCCGGAAGCTGGCGGAGACGTAGTTGGCCGCCAGGTTGTCCAGGACGCCGATGGTCAACCCGCCCAGGACCGCCCCGTACATGCTGGTCAGACCGCCCAGGAAGATCCCGGCGAAGGCCCGGAACAGCGGGGCGACCAGCGCGGTGGGAACCAGACCGGAGCGCGGCGCGTACAGGGAGGCGGCCAGTGCGGCCAGCCCCAGGCCGAGCGCCCAGGAGATCCGTGCCAGCCGCTGGGCGCTCAGCCCGACCACGCGCGCGGTGTCGGCGGACTCGGCGACGGCGCGCATGGCCGAGCCGAGCGTGGTGCGGGCGAACAGATAGCCCACCAGGGTCATCGCCACGGCGGCGACGCCGATCGTGACCAGGCTCTGCACCGGCACCGCGGCACCCGACCAGCGCACCGTCCCGTCGACCAGGCTGGGGAAGGACTTGGGCTGGTCGCCCCAGATCGATCCGGCGGCGCTCTCGGCGATCAGGGACACGCCCATCGTGACGACGAGCGCGGAGAACAACTGGCCCTGCCCCAGGGGCCGGATCACCGTCTCCCGGACGAGCAGGCCCGCCGCGACGGTGATGGCGACGGCGGCGAGGATGCCGAGCACCGTGGCCACACCGTGGTCGTGGAGCGAGACCGCCACGTACAGGCCCAGTGTCGCGAGCGACGCCATCGCGAAGTTCACGACGTCCGTGGCCCGGTAGATGATGACCAGCCCCAGGCCCATGAGGCCGTAGACGGCTCCACTGGCCAGACCGCTGACCAGGACAAGCAGGAACTGACTCATAGTCCCTCCCCCGGGGAAGGGCGCGTTCGCGCCACGCATGCAAACGGCATGATCACCTCACGGACCGCGAAGTTAAAGTGAACTCAATTCAGTAAGCTAGGCACTCCGGTGCCGGGCGGGCAACCCTCGTGCACGGGATTTGTGCGCGGCGGCCCGATCGGGCTCAGCGGGCGACGCTCGCCGGAGCCCCGGCGAGCGCGGTCCGCGCCGCCGCCAGACCGAAGACCAGGGCGGGGGCGAGGCCGCCCGCGTAGGCGCGCCGGTACAGGCCGCCGGCGTCGGCACCCGCCGCCAGCAGCCCCGGCACCGGACCGGCCCCGTCCGCGGACCGCACGCGTGCCTCCGTGTCGATCAGCAGGCCGCCGAAGGTGAACGTGATCGCGGGGGCCGCCTCGAGGACGTAGAAGGGCGGTTCGTCGAGCGGCCGCCGGTCCAGCAGCCGGCCGGGTGCGGTCGTGGCGTTCGCGCGCACGGCCGCGTTGAACTCCTCCACGCGGTCGCGGATCGTGGCGCCGGGATAGCCCCACTCCTCGGGCATCGACGCGAAGTCCTCCAGGCTGTCGGCCACCGCACTGCGGGCGCCGGCGCGGTGGCACAGCTGGAACTTGTCCACGCCGGGGATGCCCTCGACGTAGGAGGCGCTGATCCACTCCCGGTGCACGCGCGCGTCGGCGACCAGCAGGCCGCGGGCCTCCGGCCGTTCCAGCAGCGCCATCGCGGTCAGATGGTCCCCGACCGTCTCGTCGACGAAGCGCTCGCCGGTCGTGTCGAAGAGCAGGGCGTGCTCGCTGTAGTACAGCGCCAGGTCGACGAAGCGCGCGGGGTCGGCCAGGGAGACGCCCGCCGGCATCAGGTGGCCGTAGAAGCCCGCGTCCTTCTTCCCGAACGCGGCGCCGGCCGAACGGCCGAGCGCGAGGCCGTCGCCCCGGCTGTGCGGGTTGGCCCGCAGCCCGATGTCGGCGGCGCGCGGGTGGACGTGCTCGGCGCGCAGGCCCGGATCGCCCTGGAAGCCGCCCGTCGCGAGGAGGGTCCAGGTGGCCTCGATGCGGCGCACCGATCCGTCCGGCAGGACGCACTCCGCGCCCTTGACCGCGCCGTCGTCCGTCACGAGGGCGCGCGTCCAGGTGTCGGTCAGCACCTCCTGGCCCCGGTCGCGGATCAGCCGTTCGCACGTGTCGAGGTAGTGGTGGGTGTCGACCTGGTGCCCCCGGCCGAAGCCGAGCACGGGCACCGGCGGCCGGCATTCCACGCCGAGCGACCGGATCCAGGCCACCCCGTCGGCGAACCCGTGCACCAGGGCGGTGGCCAGTTCGGGGTCGCCGTCCGGGTTGACCCGGCGCATCTCCTCGACCGTCGGGGTCGTCCAGACGAAGCCGGCGAAGCGTGCGGAGCCGCCGGTGCGTTCCGCCTTCTCCACCAGGACCACCGTGCCGCCCTCGGCGGCCACCTTCGCGGCGGCCGAGAGACCGGCCATGCCACCGCCCATCACCAGAAGATCCACTGTCTCCGCATCCATAGCGGGTCCACCGCCTTCGTGTCGCCGAGTGGGACAGACGCTAATTGAACTCACTTCTGGAGTCGAGAGGGTGGATCGCGCGAGGTGGGCCGGTACGGGTTCCGGCCGCGTCGATGGCCCGGCCGGACGGGTCGGCAACCGGCACGTCAGTCGGGAACCAGGACCGCGCGCCCCCGTACGTCGCCGGACCGAAGCCTCGCGAGGGCCCGCGGCGCCTCCGACAGCGGGAACCGCTCGACCCCCACCCGCAGGACGCCCTCGCGGGCCAGGGAGACCACCGTCCGCAGTTCGGGCAGGGTTCCCCAGAACGGCAGCGAGATCCGCGTCCCCGGAGGCAGTGCGCCCGGTTTGCGGACCGTCAGTTCTCCGCCGCCGCTGCCCACCACGGCCAGCTCCCCGCCCGGCCGCAGCACCTCCACCGCGAGCTCCAGGCTGGAGGGGCCGCCGACGAAGTCGAGCACGGCCGCCGCACCCGCGCCGCCCGTCCGGTTCCGCAGGATCGCCGCGGTGTCGGGCCGCAGGAGGGTGGCGAAGTGCGCGCCGCACTCCTCGGCCAGGGCGAGCGCCTCCTCGCGTACGTCGACGGCCAGCACCCGCGCGGTCGTCGTGGCCCGCAGCAGCTGAACGGCCAGGTGCCCCAGGCCGCCGATGCCGATGACGACCACGCAGGCGTCCTCGTCCAGCGCGCCCCGGACCGCTGCCACGGCGTGACAGGCCGTGAGCCCGGCGTCGGACAGGGGTGCCGCCTGTACGGCCGGCAGGTCGCCCACCGGCACCAGCAGCCGCCCGGACGGCACGAGCAGCAGGTCGGCCATCCCGCCGTCCCGCCCGAGGCCCGCCCCGGTCCCCGCGCGGTCCGCGTCCAGCGCCGGGCGCCGGTCGCAGTAGTTCTCCGCCCCCGCCGCGCAGCGCGCGCAACTCCCGCAGCCCCAGGGGCCGTACACGACCACGCGCTCGCCGCTCGCCGGACCCGTGGCGAGCGGGCCGCGCTCGACCACGCGGCCCGCGGTCTCGTGCCCGAGGGTGAACGGGAGCCGGTACGGAAGGGCGCCCGGCGGCGCGTCGATGACATGGAGGTCCGAACGGCACACGCCCGCCGCCTCCACCTCGATGAGGACCTCTTCGCCCGTCGGGCTCGGCCGGGGCACCTCGGTGAGTTCCGGTGGACCGCCCCAGCGGGTCAGCCGGACCGCTCTCGTCCTGCCTGTTGACATACCCGGGACATTAACAAAAATGAAGTCAGTTCAGTAGTCGGCCGTGGGGGTGGTGACCGTACGTGGAGGGTGAGCACGCGGGGCGCTTCGACGGGCGGGTCGCGCTCGTCACCGGCGCGGGATCCGGCATCGGCGCGGCGGCCGCCCGGCGACTCGCCGCACAGGGTGCCCCGGTTCTCGTGGTGGACATCGACGGGCAGGCGGCCCGGGCCGTAGCCGAGGAGCTGCCGCGGGCGCACCCCCTGACCGTGGACGTGGCCGAACCGGCCCAGGTCGACGCGGCTTTCGAGGAGGCCGTACGGCGGCACGGGCGGCTGGACGTCGTGGTGCACGCGGCCGGCGTCGACGATCCCGCCGCCAAGGAGTGGATCGCCGAGGCGCTGCACGCGGACCGGCCGCCGGAGGTGACGGCGCGGCTCGGCGACGAGGCCTGGCGCCGCGTCATGCGCGTCAACCTCGACGGCACCTTCCATGTGCTGCGCGCGGCCGTCCGGGCCATGGCACCCCGCCGGTCCGGGGCCGTCGTCACCGTCGGCTCCTCCTCGGCCTTCGACACCCTGGTCGGCTATCCGCACTACGCGGCCTCGAAGGCCGGGGCCCACGCGCTGAGCCAGTCCGTCGCCAAGGAGGCGATCGCGTTCGGCGTCCGCGTCAACACGGTGGCACCCGGGCCGACCGAGACCGGCATGGCGGCGCGAACGCCCGCGGCGCTGCGGCAGGGCTTCGCGGACGGCCGGGTACGGCCGTACGCCACACCGGAGGAGATCGCCGACGTCGCCCTGTTCCTGGCGAGCGAGGAGGCGGCGAATCTCGTCGGCGCGGTGCTGCTCGCCAACGGCGGGCGGTTCACGGTGTGAGCACCGAACCGTCCTGGGTGACCGCCCGGTCCCGGCGGGCGGCGGCGCCCGTCCGCGCAGCCGCACGATGTCACACCCCCGCGCCCCCTGGGGCGGGCGCGGCCGAGGGAGGTACGCATGTTCCGGCTCGACGCCGACCCCGCGCTGCTGCGGGAGACCGAGGAGCAGCGCCAACTGCGCTCCGTCCTGCGGGACTTCCTCGCGCAGACCTGCGAACCCGAGGAGGTCCGCAAGCAGGCCGACAGCCCGCGGGGCCACGACGAGGTGCTGTGGCACCGGCTCGCGGACGAGATCGGCGTCCATGGGCTCGCCGTCCCCGAGGAGTACGGCGGCGCCGGCGGCACGTTCGCCGAACTCGCCGTGGCCATGGAGGAGACCGGGCGTGTGCTGAGCCCGGCGCCGCTGCTGAGCACCGTCGTCCTCGCCGGGCACACCCTGCTGGACAGCGGTGACCGGCAGGCCTGCGCGCGCTGGCTGCCGGGCATCGCCGACGGCTCGCTCACCGCCACGGTCGCCGGATTCCCGCATCCCGGCGCTGTCACGGCCGAAGAGGGCGCCGGCGGCTGGATGCTGCGCGGCGAGGCCGATTTCGTGCCCGACGGAGAGGGCGCCGATCTGCTGCTGGTCGCCGCCCGGGCGCCGGACGGGGAGCGGTTGTTCGCCTGCGAACCCGACCCCGCGACCTGCGAGCGCACGGCTCGTCGCGTCCTCGACCCGACCCGCCGGCAGGCGCTCGTCCGCTTCCGGGGAGCACCGGCCGAGCCGGTCGGCGAGCCCGGACGGGCGCCGGACACGGTCGCCGGGGTCCTCGACGCGACACGGGCGGCGCTGGCCGCCGAGCACGTCGGCGGGAGTGCGCACGCCCTGGACGCCGTACTCGCGCATGTGGTGCGCAGGACCCAGTTCGGGCGCCCCATCGGGTCGTTCCAGGCGGTCAAGCACCGGCTGGCCGACCTGCTCGTCGAGGTCGAGGGCGCGCGGTCGGCGGCGGCGTACGCCGCCGCCTGTGTGGCCGGGCGACGGACCGACCAGCTGCCGGTGGCGGCGAGCGCGGCCGCGGTGGCCTGCACCGCGGCCTACCGTCTGGCCACCGCGGAGTACGTGCAACTGCACGGCGGCATCGGCTTCACCTGGGAGCACCCGGCCCACCTCTATCTGCGCCGGGCCCGGGCCGACGAGGCGCTGTTCGGCACCGGCGACGACCACCGTCTGCGCCTGGCCGGGCTGCTGGGGCTCACCGGCCGCACCGGCTGACTTCTCGGGGTCGACCGGCAGCGGCCGGTCCATTGACAGGGGCACCCACTGCCCACAGAATCGAACTCAATTCAGTTCAGTTTGGAGGAACTCATGGCAGTCGAGGACGAGATCCAGTTCGAGCGCGACGGGCATGTGGCGCGGGTCTGGCTGAACCGCCCGCACAAGAAGAACTGCGTGACCGTGCCGATTCTCGAGCGGCTGGACGAGATCATCACCGAGGTCGACGCGGACCCGGAGCTGCGCGTGCTGATCCTGCGCGGACGCGGCAACACCTTCTGCTCCGGGTTCGACCTGGACAGCCTCAAGGCCGACTTCGTCGGCCGCTCCAACGCCATCGACGTCGCGGTGCTGTCGGCGAAGGTCTGCGACCGGCTGTACTCGATGAAGACGCCGTCGATCGCCGTCCTGGAGGGCCACGTCACCGCGGGCGGCTTCGAGCTGATGATCTCCTGCGACTTCGCGATCGCCGCGGACGACGCCCTGATCGGCGACTTCCACATCCGGCGCGCGCTGTTCGGCGGCGCCGGCCCGATCTACCGGGTGCCGCGCATGATCGGCGTCCGCAAGACCAAGGAGCTCATGCTCACCGGCAAGCTGCTCACCGGCGTCGAGGCGGCCGACTTCGACCTCATCAACGCCTCGGCCCCCGCCGACAAACTCGACGCCACCGTCGAGGAGTTCGCCGACCAGCTCGTCGACAAGAGCCCGTTCACCATGTGGATCACCAAGATGACCATCGACCGAAGCCTCGACGCGGACATCCAGTCGCTGATGGTCATGGAGCACCTCGCGGTCGGCGTGATGCTCAACTCCGAGGACGCCGCGGAGGGTGTGTCGGCGTTCCTGGAGAAGCGGGAGCCGCAGTGGAAGGGCCGCTGAGCGAAGTGCCGGGGACCGGGGGCCGGCTGCGCGGCTCCCGGTGCGCCGACTGCGCGGTGGCCGTCTACCCCGCAGACCCGGCGTGTCCGCGCTGCGGGGGACCGGCCGAACCGGTCGTGCTCTCCGCCACCGGCACCCTGTGGACCTGGACCGTGCAGCGCTACGCGCCCAAGTCGCCGCCCTACGTCCCACCCGCCGCCGGCTTCGCGCCGTTCACCGTCGGATACGTCGAACTGCCGGAAGGGGTGCGGGTGTTGGCCAGGCTCGACATCCGGCCCGAGGACGCGGAGATCGGCATGCCGGTGACGCTGACAGCCGGCGACGGAGTGCCCAGGGCCACGGGAGCCGCCGTATGAGCGGCGAGGACGTGCTGGTCTGCGGTGCCGGGATCACCTCCTTCGCCCGTACGCAGGCGAGCGGCCGGCGCCTGGCCGTGCGGGCCGTGCGGGCCGCCCTCGCCGACGCCGGACTGCCGTGGTCCCGGGTGCGGGCCGCGTACGGCGGCAGCGACGCCGCCGGCAACGCCGACACCCTGGTCGCCGAACTCGGCCTGACCGGAGTGCCGTTCACCAATGTGCGCAACGGCTGCGCGACCGGCGGCAGCGCGCTCGTCTCGGCCGCCCACGCCATCCGCTCCGGCGCGGCGGACGTGGCGCTCGCCGTCGGCTTCGACAAGCATCCGCGCGGCGCCTTCGACCCGCGCCCCGCCGACTGGGGGCTCGACGAGGTCTACGGCCGCGACGGGCTGATGGTGACCACCCAGTTCTTCGCCATGAAGATCCAGCGGTACATGCACGACCACGGCATCAGCGCCCGCACCCTCGCACTGGTCGCCGAGAAGGCGTACGCGAACGGCGTGCTCAACCCGCACGCCTGGCGCCGCAAGCCGCTCGACGCGGACGAGATCCTGGCGTCCGGGATGGTCAACGACCCGCTGACCCGCTACATGTTCTGCTCGCCCGGCCAGGGCGCGGTCGCCCTGGTCCTGTGCGGTCCGGCGGTGGCCCGCGAGATCGAGGCGAAGGCCGTCACCCTGCGTGCGGCGGTCGTGCGCACCCGCCGGTTCGGTTCCTTCGAGGTGTTCAGCCCGTGGGCGCCCCCCGGAACCCCGACGAGCGTCAGCGCGGACGCCGCCCGCGGCGCCTTCGAGCAGGCCGGACTGGGGCCGCGGGACATCGACGTGTGCCAGCTGCAGGACACCGAGAGCGGCGCCGAGGTGATGCACCTGGCCGAGTGCGGGTTCTGCGAGCACGGCGAGCAGGAGTCCCTCATCCCGTTCGGGGCGACCGGGATCGGCGGCTCGCTGCCGGTCAACACCGACGGCGGATGCATCGCCAACGGCGAACCCATCGGCGCCTCCGGACTGCGCCAGGTCCACGAGATCGTGCAGCAGCTGCGCGGCCGGGCCGGCGAACGACAGGTGCCCGGCGATCCACGGACCGGCTTCACCCATGTGTACGGGGCGCCCGGCGTCAGCGCCTGCACCGTGCTGACCCGTTGAGAGGAGGACCATGGACGGCATACCCGGCCCGGACGAGTTCCGGGCGCAGGCCCGCAGCTGGCTGAGGACCGTGGCGCCGGCGCGCGCCGCCCACCTGGAGTGGGGCCGAGGCGACGACTCGGTGGCCGTCTTCGAGAACTGGACCGAGGCCGAGGAACGCGCCCACACCGAGCGGACACGGGCCTGGGAGCGCATCCGTCACGACCAGGGCTGGGGCGCGCTCTCCTGGCCGGCGGAGTACGGAGGACGCGAACTCCCCGCTCACTACGAGCAGTTGTACCGCGCCGAGGAGTCCGCGTTCGACGTACCGCGGCGCACCGAGATCTTCCCGGTCACCCAGCAACTCGTCGCCCCCGCCCTGCGCATCTGGGGCACCGAGGAGCAGAAGCGGCGCCTGCTGCGCCCCCTGCTCCGCACCGACGAACTCGCCTGCCAGCTCTTCTCGGAGACCGAGGCGGGCTCCGACCTCGCCGCCGTCCGCACCCGGGCCGTGCCGGAGGAGGACGGCTGGAGGCTGAACGGCCACAAGATCTGGACCTCCGGAGCCCGGGTCGCCACCTGGGGCGTGGCCGTCTGCCGGACCGACCCCGATGTGCCCAAGCACGCGGGCATCACGGTCTTCCTGGTCCGGATGGACGCGCCGGGCGTGACCGTACGGCCCATCCGGCAGATGACCGGCGGCTCCAGCTTCAACGAGGTCTATCTGGACGACGTGTTCGTCCCCGACACCGACCGGCTAGGACCCGTCGGTGAGGGCTGGCGGGTCACCCTCACCGTGCTCGCCGCCGAACGCCTCGACTCCGGCGGACTCGGCCTCGACAACGCCGACCGCGCCCTCGACCTCGCCCGGCACCTGCCCCGATCGCTGACCGACGGGGAACGGCAGCAGGCGGCCGACCTGTTCGTCCGCGCCCTGGTCCAGCGGCTCATCGCCGTGCGGGTCACCTCGGCGCTGGCGGCCGGCCGCGCACCCGGTGCCGAGGCCTCGGTCGGCAAGCTTCACGCCACCGCGACCATGCGCGCCACCACCGACCTCGTCCAGCAACTCCTCGGGCCGCGGCTGGCCGCCGACACGGGGGAGTGGGGAACGTTCGCCTGGACCGAGCACCTGCTCGGCGCACCCGGCTACCGCATCGCCGGCGGCAGCGACGAGATCCAGCGCAACATCCTCGCCGAACGCGTCCTCGGACTGCCCAAGGAGCCGAAAGGGGCCGGGCGTTGAGCACCACGACCGAGGTGAGCGACCTCGCCGGCCGGGTCCGGGGCCGACTGACCCCACGGCACCCCGGCACGTCCCTCGGCGACCTGCACACCCTGCCGGGCGGCCACTCCGGGCTCACCTACCGCATCGCGGCGGGCCCGGTGTCGTACGTCATCAAGGCGGTGCCACCCGGCCGGCGGCCCGTCGGCCGCAACGACGTGCTGCGCCAGGCCCGGATCCTGCGCGCCCTCGCCGGATCATCCGTCCCCGTACCGGAGATTGTCGCCGTCGACGACACCGAACCGGCCTGGTTCGCCATGGAGTTCGTGGACGGCGAGGCGATCGAGCCGGTCCTCGACGAACACCGCCTCGATCCGCGACTGTGCCGGACGCGGATGCTGGCCCTGGCCGACGTGCTGCGCGATCTCCACGACACCAAGCCGCCGCAGGCCACCGAACCGCTCGACCCGGCGGGGGAGCTGGACAGGTGGAGCCGCACCATGCGCGCGGTGCCGGCCGAACTCCGGTCCGGGGCCGAGGAGGTGCTGGAGGCGCTGGGCTCCCGACTCCCGGACGCAGTCGCCCCGGTGCTCACCCACGGCGACTTCCGCCTCGGCAATGTGCTGTGCCGGGGCGAACGGCCGGCCGCCGTCGTCGACTGGGAGATCTGGGGTCTCGGCGATCCGCGCATCGACCTGGCCTGGTTCCTCCTCTTCGCCGACCACCGCAACTTCCCCCGGCTGGGCAGTGCCGTTCCCGGCCTGCCCACCGAGCGGGAACTGCTCCATGCCTACCTCGACGGCCGCCCCGAACCCCCCGCCTTCGACTGGTTCCGCGCCCTGGCCCGCACCAAGATGGCCGCGATCATGGGCCACAACCTGCGTCGGCACCGTGAGGGCACCCACCACGACCCCGACCAGGAGCGGCTGCCGCCGACCATCGCGGCGATGATCCGCTCGGCCCACGGCATCCTCGTCCGACGGCCCTGAAGGAGCGCCACCATGGATTTCGCACTCTCCCCGAGGGCCGACGAACTCCGTTCGCGCATGGCCGCGTTCATGGAGGAGTACGTCCTGCCCGCCGAGCCGGTCCACGACCGGCAGCTCGCCGAGGCCGACGACCCGCATGAACTGCCGCCCGTCATGAGGGAGTTGAAGGAGAAGGCCCGAGCCGAAGGGCTGTGGAACCTCTTCCTCGCGCACGGAGACTGGGGCGCTGGCCTCACCAACCTCGAGTACGCGCCGCTCGCCGAACTCGCCGGCCGCTCGGTGATCGGGCCCGAGGTGTTCAACTGCTCCGCACCCGACACCGGCAACATGGAACTGCTCGCCCTCTTCGGCACACCCCAGCAGCAGGACCGCTGGCTGAGGCCGCTGCTCTCCGCCGAGATCCGGTCGTGCTTCGCCATGACCGAGCCCGAGGTGGCCAGCTCCGACGCCCGCAACATCCGCACCCGGATCACCCGGGACGGTGACGAGTACGTCGTCAACGGGCACAAGTGGTACACGTCCGGAATCCTCGATCCCGACTGCCGGCTGATCATCCTCATGGGTGTCACCGACCCGGACGCGCCGACGTACCGGCAGCAGAGCATGCTGCTCGTTCCGCGCGACACCCCGGGCATCACGGTGCTGCGCGATCTCCCCATGTTCGGCTACACCGACCGCTGCGGCCACGGAGACGTGCTCTTCGAGGACGTGCGCGTGCCGGTCTCGGCGCTCCTCGGCGGCCAGGGCGAGGGATTCGCCCTGGCGCAGGGGCGGTTGGGGCCGGGGCGGATGCACTACGCCATGCGGGCGGTCGGATTCGCCGAGCGGGCACTGGAGTTGATGTGCCGCCGGACCCTGACCCGCACCGCCTTCGGCGGCAGGCTCGCCGAACAGGGCGTCGTACGGGAGTGGATCGCCCGCAGCCGCATCGAGATCGAGCAACTGCGGCTGCTGGTCCTGAAGTCGGCCTGGCTGATGGACACCTCGGGCAACGCGGCCGCCCGGACGGAAGTCGCCGCGATCAAGGTGGCCGCGCTGGAGGTAGCGCACCGGGTGGTCGACCGCGCGGTCCAGGCGCACGGGGCCGCGGGGGTCAGCGACGACACCGTCCTGGCCCGGCTGTACGCCATCACCCGGGCGCTGCGGATCGCGGACGGACCGGACGAGGTGCATCTGCGGACGGTGGCACGGCGTGAACTGGCCAAGTACCCGGAGGAGTCGGCGTGAACGGACGACAACTGGACGGCCGGGTCGCCGTCGTCACCGGCGGTTCCCGGGGCATCGGCCTCGGGATCGCCAAGGCGTACCGGGAGGCGGGTGCCCATGTGGTCATCGCCTCCCGCAAGGCGGACGGACTGGCCGCCGCACGCGAGGAACTGCTGCGGATCAAGGGGGACGGCGAGGTCCACGAGGTGGTCGCCAACGTCGGCGAGCCCGAGGACGCCGAGGCCTGCGTCGAGCAGACGATGGCCCGCCTCGGCCGACTCGACGTCCTCGTCAACAACGCGGCCACCAACCCCTACATGGGCGACCTCCTCGGCCTCGACCTGCCGCGCGCGGAGAAGACCGTACGGGTCAACCAGTACGGCATGCTCGCCTGGACCCGGTACGCCTGGCAGGCGTGGATGAGCGAGCACGGGGGAGCGGTGGTCAACATCGCCTCCGTCGGCGGGCTGATCGTCGATCCGCACATCGGCTGGTACAACGCCACCAAGGCCGCCATGCTGCACATGACCCGGCAACTCGCCTACGAGCTCGGGCCGATGGCGCGCGTGAACGCCATCGCGCCCGGACTGATCAAGACGGAGCTGGCCCGTGCCGTGTGGGAGCCGCGCGAGCCCATCCTGACCGCGAGGCTGCCGCTGCGCAGGCTCGGGACGGTGGAGGACGTGGCGCACGCCGCCGTCTTCCTGGCGTCAGAGGCCTCGGCCTGGATGACGGGACAGACCCTGGTCCTGGACGGCGGGGCGACCGTGCTGCCGATCGGGGTGGACGCGTGACGCCCGCCGAGTTGTTCTCGCTGCGGGGGCGCACGGCCGTGGTCACGGGGGCCTCCTCGGGGCTCGGGGCCCGGTTCGCCACGGTCCTCGCGTCGGCCGGCGCCGGCGTGTTCGCCGCCGCGCGGCGACCGCACAGGCTCAAGGAACTCGCCGCCGACGACCCGCGCATCCACCCCGTCGTCTGCGACGTCTCGCGCGCGGAGGACCGCGTCCGGCTGATGGGGACCGCGCTCGACGCGACCGGCCGGATCGACGTCCTGGTCAACAACGCGGGCGCGCCGGGCGCCGTACGTGCGGAGGACGAGAGCGCGGAGGACTTCGCGGGGGTGCTGGACGTGAACCTGGTGGCACCCTTTCACCTCGCGCGGCTCCTGGCCGAGGCGCCGGTTCCGGACGGCGGCCGTACCCGGTCGGTCGTGAACGTCTCCTCCGTCCTGGGGCTGGTCTCCGGCGCGCCGCTGGGAGGCGCGGCCTACGCGGCGTCCAAGGCCGGGCTCGTCGGGCTGACCCGGGAACTGGCGGGACAGTGGGGGAGGTCAGGGGTGCGGGTCAACGCGCTCGCACCCGGCTGGTTCCGCTCGGAGATGACGGACGAGCTGTTCTCCGACGACCGCTCTCGGCGCTGGGTCGAACGCGGCACCATGCTCGGACGCGGCGGCGAGCGGGGCGAGCTGGACGGGGCGCTGCTCTATCTGGCCTCGGACGCGTCCTCGTACTGCACCGGGCACGTGCTCACCGTCGACGGCGGGTGGACGGCGCGATGAGGGTCACGGTCGAGGTCGACGACGACGGGCTGGCACGGGTCGAGATGTGCCGGGGAGCGGGCAACGCCATCGACCTGGCGATGGCCCGGGCGCTGCTGGACGCCGCCCAGGAGTGCGAGAAGGCGCGGGTCCGGGCGGTGCTGCTCACCGGGCGGGGGCGGTCCTTCTGCGTCGGCGGTGACCTGAAGGAGTTCGCCGGGCTGTCGGGCGGCCGTCTGGCGGACCATCTCACCGAGGTCACCGACGCGCTCCACGGGGCGTTGCGCCTTCTCTCCGGCCTGGACGCTCCGCTGGTGGTCGCCGCGCAGGGGGCCGTCGCGGGGGCGGGGCTGGGTCTGCTCGCGGCGGCGGACGTCAGCCTCGCGTCGACCGACGCGGGTTTCACGGCCGCCTACACCGCGATCGGGTACACGCCGGACGCCGGGGTCAGCTGGGCCCTGCCCCGACTGGTCGGACCCCGACGGGCGCTGGACCTGCTGCTGACGAATCGGCGTGTGACGTCCGAGGAGGCGCTGCGGCTGGGACTGGTCGGCCGGGTCGTCGCCCCGGAGCGGCTGACCGAGGAGGCCGTGGGGACGGCCAGGGCACTGGCCCGTGGAGCCACGTCGGCGTACGGCGTGACCCGACGGCTGGTCACCCGGGCACTCTCGGCCGACCTCGCCGAACACCTCGACGAGGAGTCCCGCCACCTCGCAGCCGCGGCGGCGTCGGCGGAGGGCCGGGAGGGCGTGACAGCGTTCGTCGCGGGGCGCCGCCCGAATTTTCGGGGGCTCGATGGGGGCGGGACCGAGTCTGGGGGCGGGAACTTCCCGGGGGCGGAGGACCGTGCCATCTGACGGGGCACGGCGAGGGCCGGTGGTGCCGACGTCGGGCCGCGGCCGGCAGCAACGCTGTAGGGGCGCGTGCGGTGGCGACTGGGGCGGGCGGTGTGCGGTGGCGGTGTCGTGGGGCGGTGTGTGGTGGCGATGTTGTGGGGCGGCGTGCGGAGGCCATGCCCTCCCGGGCGGACCCCGGACTGCGGCCCTTTCCCGCGGGCCCGAGGCCACGGCCTCCCCCGCGGCATCCTGACCCCGCTCCGGTGCCGGCTCCGCGACGCGGGCTCGCCCCCATGCGCCCGACCCGCTCGTGGAGTCGGCGCCGCCCGAGCCCACGCCCGAGTCCGCCGCAGCCGACGTTCGAAACGACCCACCCCCAGCCGCAGCAACCGCCACCGCGAACCCCGGCCCTCGAAAGCCGGCCCGAGGCCCCACGCCCCGTGCCCTCCACCGCGTACCCCCGGCCCAGAAACCCGCCCCCGGCGCTCCGCCCCGGCGCCCTTCCCCGTGCCCCCGGCGCGTGCACACCCCGTCCGATCCCCGATTCGTGACCGACTTGAACTTGGGTCTACTCTCGGACGACCGGGCGGTGATCGGAATCGTCCGTGAAGGAGAGGGAGAGGCGATGGCGAGGGCGCGGATCGTGGATCCGGAGGAGGGGCCCAGGTCGAAGCGCGGCGCGATTCTCGTGGCCGCCGTGGAGCGGTTCGGGGAGGACGGCTACGAGAACACCAAGTGGTCGGAGGTGGCCGACCGGGTCGGCATCGGGCAGACCGCCCTCTACCACTACTTCGAGTCCAAGGCCCACTGCCTGCTCACCATCATGCGCCTCGAACTCCAGCGCTCCCACGACCAGTTCGTCGAGGCCACGAAGGACGAGACGGAACCGGTGGAGGAACTGCGCGCCGCCGTGCGTGCCGCCTTCGCCGTCACCGAGCAGGAGATCCGCCAGATGCGCATCCTGCAGGCGAACATGTCGCTGCTCGCCACCCCGCGGAAGTCCAAGCGCGAGGAGACCGAACGCGTCGCCGCCCGTCAGCTGGTGCAGATGGTCGAGCGGGACTGGACGAACCTGCTGATGCGCGGCATGTCCAAGGGCGCCTACCCGGTCCGCGACGCGCACACCCTCGGCCTCGCCGTCCTCGGCATGATCGTCAGCGTCTGGCGCTGGTACCGCCCGAGCGGGGCGATCCCCCTGTCGGAGATCAGCGAGATGATCGAGGGCTGCGTGGTGCGGATGGTCGCGGAATAGGCTCCGGCCCCGCCCCTTGTCGGCGGCGGGGCGGCTGCCTTACAGTCAAACTGAACTGAACTCAGGTTGTTTCAGGAGCTGAGGGAGAGCGATCGGCGATGGTGCTTCGCAAATACATGGCCAGGATGGACGGCCACGACCCGGAAAAGGCCCTCGAACTCCTGGAACCGGGCTTCCGGTTTCTCATCTCCCTCCCCAGCGGCCAGCGCACCGGCACGTCCCGCGAGGACTTCACCGGCTACCTCGCCGGCCGCGACGCGGTGGACCGCCGGCACGAGATCGTCCGGTACTCGGTCGACGGGGACGTCGAGACGGCGTACGGCTTCGTCGTCGACCAGGGCGTGACGACCGGTGCCTTCCTCTCCGCCGCGCAGGTCTCGCCCGCCGGGCTGATGGCGCGCTACCAGTCCTTCTTCACCCCCGACTTCGACCTCGTGGACCGGCCGTGAGCGCGCCGGCCACATCCGCCGCCCCGTTCCTGACCACCTGGTTCGGGATCCTCGACAGCGACGACGCCGACCGCATCCTCGACCTGATCAGCGAGGACTTCTCCTTCTCGATCCTCTTCTCCACCGGGGGCGGCGCCGGCACCGACTTCCACGGCGGACGGGCCGAGATGGAGGGCTACCTCGCCCAGCGCGAGGTGGGCGTGCGCACCCACCATCTGCTCACCGCGTCCGCCGTCGGCCGGGACGAGCTGTATCTCGGCGAGGTGCGCAGGTCGGGCGCGCCGGAAGCGACCTTCGTGGCCTCGGCCCGGCTGGACGACGAGGGCAGGGTCCGGCGGCTGCTGATCGGGCGCTCGCCCGCGGTCCTGTTCACCTGAGGAGGCGCGATGTACAACCTGGTCCTGCTGGCCGCCCGGCCGCCCGAGTGGACCCACGAGCGGTTCATCGCCTGGTGGCGCGGCGATCACGCCGAGCTCACCCGGCGGCTGCCCGGTCTCAGGTCCTGGCGGCACACCGACCTCGACGCCGCCCTCGAACCGCGCTCGGAGGGCTGGGACGGCGTCTCCGTGCTGAGTTTCGACACCCCCGAGGACCTGCGCACGGCACTCCGGAGCCCCGAGTGGGCGGCGGCCGTCGCCCAGGTCGGCGACATGCGCGGACGCCGGATCGCCGTCATGGGCGGCGAGACGGAGATGTACGGCGGCTGAGCACGCCCGGGGCGCGTCCCGGGCCGACCCCGCCCACCCTCCTACGCGCGGTGGGCCCTTCGCGACGAGGCGAGGAAGCGGATGCGACAGACAGTGCGGGAGTTCCAGGAACGGTCCGAGCAGGCCGACTTCACGGCCGTCGTCGACGATCACGGACGCCACGGCGCGCGCGATCTGCTGCGGCGGGCGAGTGGGCTGGCCGAGGCGATGACGCCGGCCGGCACCCCGGGCGGCACCGTGCTGCTGCAGGCCGACAACTCGTGGCGCACGGTCGCCGCGACGCTTGCCGTCGGACGGACCGGCGGGGTCCTGGCCCTGGTCAACCGGCACACCACCCGCGCCGAGTTCGCCGCCGCCCTGGAGGACATCCGGCCCGACGTCCTGATCGCCGAACCGTCCGCGATCGAGGACTGGGGCGGCGCGGGAGCGCTGCCGGGTGCGGCGGCGACGGAGGCGCTCGACGGCTGGACCGTCCTCGCCGGCCGGGGCCCGCGCGATGTCTCCCGGTGGTCCGGCGGTGCCGTCATCGGTCTGACCTCCGGCTCCACCGGGCGTCCCAAGGGTGTCGTCCAGTCGGAGAGCGCCCTGCGTTACGCGTGCTCCTGCACTGTGGACGTCAACGGTCTGCGCGAGGGGGACGCGGTGGCCGCCGTCGTCCCGCTCTCCTCCACCGCCGCCTACTGCTTCGGGGTCTGCCTCGCGCTGATGCTGGGCGGGCCGCTCGTGCTGTCCGGGCGGTGGGACCGCGAGGACGCGCTCGCGCGGATGGCCGCCCATGACGTCCGGTGGACGATGTGCGTGCCCACCATGGCCCTCCAGATGGGTTCCGCTGCCGCCGGTTCCAAGGTCCTCGACGGGGTCCGCTCGATCACCGTCGGCGGCGGCCCCATGGACCGCGGCGCCCTCGCCCGTGCCGAACGCTCCCTGGGGACGACGATCCTGCGCGTCTTCGGCATGTCGGAGTGTCTCGGCCACACCTCGCCCCTGCCCGACGACCCCGAGGAGGTCCGCCTCGGCCGCGACGGACGGCCCTTCCCCGGCACCGACCTCCGGGCCGTGGCCGCCGACGGCGCCGTCCTGGGGCCCGGCGCGACCGGTCGCGCCCAGGTGCGCGGCCCGTCCCTCTTCCTCGGCTACGCCCGCGACGGCAAGGTCGAACCGCCGGCCCTCACCGCGGACGGCTTCTTCCCCACCGGCGACCTGCTGATGACCGCCGAGGACGGCACGGTCACCGTCATGGGCCGGGAGAAGGACGTCATCATCCGCGGCGGACGCAACCTCGACATCACCGAGATCGAGCGCGCCGTCGCCGCCCACCCGGCGGTGGCGCGCGCCTGCGTGGCCCCCGTACCCGACCCGCTCCTCGGCGAACGCGCCGCCGTGCTCGTGGTGGTGGAGGACGGACACGACGGACTCGGCCTCGACGAGATCACCGCGCACCTCGCCCGCACCGGCCTGTCCAAGGCCAAGTGGCCCGAGTTCCTCTTCACCGTCCACGAGCTGCCGCAGACCACCGTCGGCAAGCTCGACCGCTCCGGGGCCCGTGCGCTCGTCCACGAGCTGCACGCGGGGCTCGCCCCCCACCCCGAACAGCACCGCCGAGGAGATGCATGACCACCCCCACCACCCACACCCCCCGTTTCGACCGCGGCCGTTGGGCGCACGCCGGACCCGAGACCGTGGGACCCGGCGTCCACCGCGTTCCGCTCCCGCTGCCGGACGACGGACTGCGCGCCGTCAACGTCTACGCGCTGGAGGGGCTGACGGAGGGGCTGGTCCTGGTCGACGGCGGGTGGTCGGTCCCCGAATCCCGCACGGCACTTGAGGACGCGCTGGGCGAACTCGGTCACGACCTCGGCGAGATCAGCCATGTCCTGGTGACCCACATCCACCGGGACCACTACACCCAGGCCGTCGAACTGCGCAGGCTGCTGGGCTCCCGGGTCTACCTCGGCGCGGGCGAGCGGCGGGGCCTGGAACTGCTCGGCGAGTTGCGCACCGACGAGCCGGTCGGCTCGCTGGCGACCCTGCGCCGGGCCGGTGCCCACGAACTCGCCGAGCGGGTCGCCGCGATGTACGACGGCGACTTCGACGCCACCGTCTGGGAGGCACCCGACCGCTGGCTCCAGGCGGAGGAACTCCACTTCGGCGACGTGCGCCTGACGGTCGTTCCGACACCCGGCCACACCCAGGGCCATGTCGTCTACCTCGACCAGGCACGCGGACTGCTGTTCTCCGGTGACCATGTCCTGCCGCACATCACCCCCTCCATCGGCTTCGAACTCGGCGGTCCCGCGCTGCCGCTCGGCGACTACCTCGACTCACTGCGGCTGATGACCACACTCGCGGACGCCCGGCTGCTGCCCGCGCACGGCCCGGTCGGCGACAGCGTGCACACCCGGGTCGGGGAACTCCTCGCCCACCACGACGACCGTCTCGCCGAGACGCTGGCTGCCCTCGACGGCCGTACCAGGACCGCGTACGAGGTGGCGGGGGAGCTGGGATGGACCCGCCGAAGGGTCCCCTTCTCGAAGCTCGGACCCTTCGACCAGATGCTCGCCGTCAACGAGACGGCGGCGCACCTGGACGTGCTGGTGGCCCGGGGAAGGGCCGAGCGCACACGAACCGACGAGGTCAATCGGTATACGGCCGTGGGTGGTTGACGGGTCCGCTCACCGGGCGGTCCAGCCGCCGTCGACGTAGAGCTCGGACCCGGTCATGAAGCTCGACTCGTCCGAGGCGAGGAAGGCCACGGCGGCCGCCACCTCCTCGGGCGTGCCGAGCCGGCCGAGCGGCGTCCCCTCGAGCATCGCGGTCAACCGGGGTGTGTCACGCCACAGTTCGCGCGAGCGCGGTGTCTCGATGAACCCGGGATGCAGGGAGTTCACCCGGACGCCCCGCTTCGCCCAGTGCAGCGCGGCGTTCTTCGTCATCAGACGTACGGCGCCCTTGGCCGCGTGGTACGAGAACTGGGCGCCGAACCCGCCGACCGTGCCGAAGATCGACGCGACGTTGACGATGGAGCCGCCGCCGGCCCGCTCGATGGACGGCCCGGCGTGTTTCATGCCGAGCCAGACACCGGTCTGGGTCACCCCGAGGACCTGCTCCCAGGACTCCATGGTCTCGGTCACGACGGTGTTCATGCTGGCGATGCCGGCGTTGTTCACCAGCACGCACAACTCGCCCCGCCGGGCGGTCGCCTCGGCGACGGCCTCCTGCCAGGCCGCCTCGTCCGAGACGTCCAGGGCCAGCCCCAGGGCGCCGCCCCCTACCTCCTCGGCGAGCTTCTCGCAGCGGTCGGCGTCGAGGTCGGTCACCACGACCGCCGCGCCCTCGGCCGCGAGCCGGCGCACGACGGCGTCGCCGATGCCTCCCGTGGCACCGGTCACCAGCGCGGTCTTCCCTGCCATCCTGGAGCCCATCGGATCCCCTTGCCTCTCGGCCGTGTCGGTGGTGGTCAGTTCCGTACGCCGAGCCAGGCGAGGGCGCCGCCGTCGACGACGTACGACGACCCCGTGATGAACGCGGCGTCGTCTGAGGCGAGGAAGCACGCCAGCGCGGCGACCTCCTCCGGCTGTCCGAGCCGCTCCACCAACTGGGGCGCGGTCAGCTCGCGTTCGGCGGCCTCGGGATCCGCGGCGGCGGCGAGGAAGTCCCGGGTGAGCCGCGTCTCGATGACACCGGGACAGAAGCAGTTGCAGCGCACCGGCGCCAGGTCGACGGCGGTGACCTTGGTCAGATGGATGACGCCGGCCTTGGTGACCCCGTAGGCGGGCGCGTTGGCGAAGCCGGTGAGGCCGGAGACAGAGGCGGTGTTGACGATGGCGGGACCGCGCGTGGAGCGGCGCAGATACGGCGCGGCGAACTTCGTCGTCAGCCACACCGCCTTGAGGTTGACCTCGTAGACCGCGTCCCAGACCTCCTCCGGGAGGGAGTCGACTCCGCGGTCCGGTTCGGTCGTGAACGCGGTCTCGATCACCCCGGCGTTGTTGACCAGGACATCGAGTCCGTCGAAGTGCTCCGCGGCCCGCGTGACCATGGCGGCGATGTGGTCGCGGACGCGCAGATCGCAGACGATGGGCTCCGCGCGGGCCCCGGCGGCGCGCACCAGGGCCGCGGTCTCGGTGGCGGTCTCCGCGTCGCGGTCGGCGACGGCCACGGCGGACGCGCCCCGACGGGCCAGCTCCACGGCGATCGCCCGCCCGATGCCCTGCCCCGCGCCGGTGACCAGCGCGGCCTTGCCGTCCAGGGAACCCACCGCTGAGCCCTCCCGAGTCCGACCTACGACATGAACTGAACTAGCTTCATTTTCTCGGAGTCTACGGTCGGTTGAGCGGGGGCGACAAGCCCCGGGCGGACTGAACCCGATTCCGGCCGTGGTGGCGAATCAGAGCCGCAGGACCACCAGGGCGGTGTCGTCGGTACTGCCGGTCGCGGGGAGGAGGTCCGCCAGCAGGGCGTCGGCCAGGGGTTCCGGGTCCGCCTTGCGGTGGCGGGCGAGGGCGTCGGCCAGGCGGGCCAGGCCGACGTCGATGTCCTCGTCGCGCCGCTCGATCAGCCCGTCCGTGTAGAGGACCAGGGTGGCGCCCTCGGTGAAGGACACGGTGGCCTGCTGGCGGGGGAGATGCTCCGGGCGGGCGCCGAGCGGCGGGTCGGTGGCCTGGTCCAGGAAGGTCACGGTGCCTTCGCGGTCCACCAGGGCGGGCGGCGGGTGACCGGCGCTGCTGTAGGTGATGGTGTGGCTGTCCCAGTCGACGAAGGTCTTCACCGCCGTCGTCGACTCGGCGCCCTCGACATGGCGGGCGTACAGTCCCAGCGCGTCCAGTGCCTGAGCCGGTCCCTCCACGACCCGGGACGCCGAGCTCAGCGCGCTGCGCAGCTGTCCCATGACGCACGCGGCCGCGAGCCCGTGGCCGACGACGTCACCGACGGCCAGCGCGATCCGGTCGCCCTGGGTGGGCAGGTCGACCAGGTCGTACCAGTCCCCGCACACGTTCAGCGCGCCGATGGCGGGCCGGTAGCGCACGGCCGTCCGGTGCTGCTCGATCGGCCGCGGGGCGGGCAGCAGTGCCGCCTGCAGCGCCAGCGCCACCTCACGCTCCCGGGCGTGCGCCTGGCGCAGACGTTCGTTGACCTCCTGCAGCTCACGCGCGCGTGTGTAGAGCTCCGCCTCCAGCACACGGGCCTGCCGGTCGCTGCTTCCGGTGCCCCCGCGGGCCCGGATGAGCTCCGTGACCTCCTCCACCCGGTGCGCGATGAGGGCCACTTTCCCGTCCGGGCCGAGGATGGGCGCGTTGACCGGGCTCCAGTAGTGCTCGTGCCAGTGCCCGGGCCGCTCCGGGTCTTCGATGTCGTAGCGCTGCAGCGCCATCGTGTCGCGCTCGCCGGTGGCGACCGCGCGCAGCATCGAGGCCTTCACGTCGCGCATGCCGGCGGCCGCCGGGTCGTTCGGGTTCTCCGGGAAGACATCGAAGATGTAGCGGCCCACCAGCTGCTCGCGGGTGCGTCCGGACAGGCGCTGGAAGTCCTCGTTGGCGTCCGCGTACACCAGGTCGGGGGTCAGCAGGGCCACCATGCCAGGGAGACCTCGGAAGACCGCCGCGTAGTCGATCTGCGGTTCCGTCATGCACTGCCTGCCTCGCCCCGAGCCGTCATATGAGTGATTTTCCACGATAGAGGGCAAAAGGCCACGGGGGTGCTCGAGTGCTCCGTCCGGTGTCCGCAGGTTGACGCGGCGACGGCGGAACCCGGCGGCCGTACTCACCCGGCCGTCCGCCCTCCTGGGATCGGTCCCGCTCGGCTACCCTGACCCAGGAGGTGGCCAAGTGGCTGAAAATGAGCGGGAGTTGGCGGAGTCGACCACGGTGGTGGTGATCGGCGCGGGGCCCGCCGGCATGACGGTCGCCAACCTGTTGCGGCGCAGCGGCGTCGACTGCGTGGTTCTGGAACGCCGCAGCCGCGAATACGTCGCGCAGCGGCAGCGGGCCGGCATCGTGGAGACCCGGGCCGTGCGTATGTTCGACTCCTGGGGGCTGGCCGACCGGGTCCTGGGCGGAGTCCCCTACGACGGAATCCTCGAGTTCCGGGTGGACGGCGATCGTCACTTCGTGTCCGACGGCGACGGCTCCGACGGCCCGGCCGCCCAGCTCTGCCCCCAGCAGGTCCTGGTCCAGAAGCTCACCGCCCACTATCTCGCCGACGGCGGCGACCTGCGCTTCGAGGCGGCCGACGTCTCCCTGCACGACCTGACCGGCGAGCACCCCACCGTCCGCTACCGCGGCCCCGACGGCACGCTCCACACCCTGACCTGCGCCTTCGTCGCCGGCTGCGACGGTGACCACGGCATCAGCCGCGCCACGGTCCCCGCCGGAGCCCTCACCGCCCACGCCTTCGACCACGGCATCGGCTGGCTCACCGTCCTCGCCGACGCACCGCCCCCGGCCCACCCCCTCCTTGCGGTCAGCCCCCAGGGCTTCGCCGCGCACTTCCCGCGCGGCCCGCGCAGCAGCCGCTACTACCTCCAGTGCCCGCCCGACGACCACCCCGACGCCTGGTCCGACACCCGCGTCTGGGACGCCCTGCGCACCCGCCTCGGCGACCCGGCGCTGCCCTCCGGCCCGATCACCGACCGGGAGATCTTCCGGCTGCGCAGTCTCGTCCACGACCCGATGCAGTACGGCCGTCTCTTCCTGGTCGGCGACGCGGCGCACATCGTCTCCCCGATGGGCGGCAAGGGCATGAACCTCGCCCTCTACGACGCCGACGTCCTCGCCCGCGCCGTACGCGACTTCGCGCACGACCACGACGACACCGGCCTGCGCGCCTACTCGCGCCGCTGTCTGCGCCGCGTCTGGAACGACCAGGAGTTCTCCCACTGGCTGACCCGCACGGTCCACGACGCGGGCGACGACACCGACGCCGGGCCGTTCCTGAAGCACCTCGCCCGCGCCCGCCTCGAGCGGCTCTTCACCTCACAGGCCGCGGCCGGCGCTTTCGCGGAACTCATGACGGGCCTTGATCCGGAGGCCAATTCCGTCGGTTCCTGAAAACGCCGAACGCGCTTTTCCCGGGCCTTCGTGATCTTTCCGGGGGCCCATTGTCAGTGGTACGTCCTACTCTCGCCATATGACCTACAGCGTCTGGCACAGGGGCCTCGGTATCACGCTCGATCTGACCGAGGCCGATCTCGGGCACCCCGAATACCCCCGGCTGCTCGACGAGATCTACGGCAATTACCAACCGGATCTTCTCTACTGCCTGGAAGCCCATGAGGACGAGGGGTTCATCTGCCCCGGCTTCATGACCATCCGCAAGGTCAACGGCCGTCCGCACGCGATGCATGTGGCAAAAGGGGAACGCCCCGAGACGAAGGCGGAAAGCGATCTCCACAAGGCGCTGGGGGAATACACGGCCGAGGTCGCGTCGGGCGAGGGATTCCGTGTGACACGACCGGCGGCGGGCGAGCAGGGAAAGGGCCGCGTGGACGTCACCGTGGAGGGCGCCGACAGCCATCGGCTCGCCTACGAAATCCAGCTCGCCGCGATAGCGGGCGGCTCCGTCGACGACCGCACCCGGATGACGCGACGGGCGGGGCTGACCCCGCTGTGGCTGGTCAACAACGAGAACGCGATACCGATCGACCGCGCCCCGTGGGCCCGGCTGAACGTGCAGAGCTGGCGCGACGTCTCCGACCGTGCCGCCCTCCCGGTGCGCGGCGGGATCAAGCAGCTGCACATGTCCCGCTGCGACTGGAGCAACCCGGTGCCCTGCCCCCAGCAGGGCGCGGGCCGGTGCGGCGGCCGGCACGCGCTGTGGGAACCGGTCCGGGGTCTGTACTACGAGGACGTCATCCGGCGCACCGCCACGGGTGAGCTCGTCTCCCTGTATCTGCCCCGTCCCTCGGGCCGGCGCGGCTGGCACATGTGGGTCACCCCGAACGACAAGGAGGAGTTCCTCGAGGGCCGGCCCGAGCCCGTCCCGGGCATGGTCGTGCCGACGGCTCGGCCCGCGACCGGCGCGGAGCGGCGCGGGGAGGGGGCCGCCGGGGGCGTGCGGGCCGAGCTGACCGGGGCGCTGGACGACGAGCGGCCCATCGACGCCTCGCTGTGGCACACCGAGCCGGGACCGTCCGAGTTCTCCCGCCCTTTCGTCGTGGGGGAGTTCGTCATACCGGGCGATTTGGTCGCCGCCCGGCGCACCTTCACCCGGGCCCTGGAACACGCCGCGGACATCGCCGCGCACCTGCCGAGCGGCGCGGACATCGCGGCGGGCCGGGCCGAGATCACCGGCGAGCAGCGGGAGCGACTGGCGGACGCGCGGGAGCGGTGCCGGCGCCTCGCCGAGGAGATGCACACGCACCCGTGGTGGGAGACGATCGGCGACCGGCACGCCGCCCGTGACGCGCTGACGTACGCCGCGACCCATGACAGCGCCTCGTCCTGGACTGTTCGTCCAGGAGTTGGACCGGTAGTCTACGGTTCGTGACGGATGACACCGACGACGCGGACGACACGGGTGCCACGGGTGAGGGGGCCCTCGACGCCGAGCGGGACGCGATCCTCGCGGCGCTGCGTCCGGTCGTCGAGGGGATCGTGGCGACCTTTGGGCCGGTGTGCGAGGCGGTCCTGCACGACTACCGCCACCCGGAGCACTCGGTCGTGGCCGTCGCCGGTTCGGTGACCGGGCGGGCCGTGGGCGGCGCGATGAGCGAGATCGGCCTGCGCGTCCTGGCTCGCGGCGACCGGGCCGAGGACGAGCTGAACTACGTCACCCGCACCCCCTCCGGCACGCTGGTCAAGGCGTCCACGATGGTGCTGCGCGATTCCACCGGAGCGGTCTTCGGCGCCCTGTGCCTCAACGTCGACGTCACCGCCGTCCAGGAGGCCCACGCCCTGCTCGGCGCGCTGTCCGGGGTCGCCGCCGGCGCGGCCGAGGCGCCGGTCACCACCTTCGGCAACGACATCGACTCGGTCGTCGACGCCCTTCTCGACGCCCACCGGATCGGGCGCAACCGTCCCTGGGCCGCCCTCGACCGCGCCGAACGCCTCGACCTGTTCCGCGCCCTCGACGACCACGGCGTCTTCGCGGTGCGCCGCGCCGTCGAACAGGTCGCCGGCAGCCTCGGCATCTCCCGCGCCTCCGCGTACAGCTATCTCTCCCAGTCCCGCGCCGCCTCCGCCCCGACCACGGCTGCAGGACGCGCGGCCCGTGCCGCCTCCGCTCCGACCACGGCTGCAGGACCCGCGGCCCGCGCCGCCAGCGCTCCGACCACGGCTGGAGGACCCCCGGCCCGTGGCGTCACCGCCCCGACCACCGCGGCCCGCGCCGCCTCCGCCCCGACCACCCGTGGAGGACCCGCGGCCCGCGCCGCCGCCACCCCGACCACCGCTGGAGGACCCGCGTGACGACCACCACCCCGCCCGTCACCCTCGACACCGTTCGCGACGCGGCGGCCCGGCTCCGGGGCGTCGTCCACCGCACGCCCGTCCTGCGCTCACGTACCCTCGACGCCCTCGTCGGGGCCGAGGTCCACCTCAAGTGCGAGAACTTCCAGCGCGTGGGTGCCTTCAAATTCCGCGGCGCCTACAACGCCGCCTCCCGGCTCACCCCCGAACAGCTGGCCCGGGGCATCGCCGCCTACTCCTCCGGGAACCACGCCCAGGCCGTCGCCCTGGCCGCGCGTGAACTGGGCACCTCGGCCGTCATCGTCATGCCCGAGGACGCCCCCGCCTCCAAGCGGGCGGCCACGGAGGGCTACGGCGCCGAGATCGTCACCTACGACCGCTACACCGAGGACCGCACCGCCGTCGCCGAAGCCCTCGCCGGCGAACGCGGCCTCGCGCTCATCCCGCCCTACGAGCACACCGATGTCATGGCGGGACAGGGCACCGCCGCTCTCGAACTCCTGGAAGAGGCAGGAGAGTTGGACGCACTGATCGTGCCCGTCGGCGGCGGCGGGCTGATCGCCGGGAGCGCCACCGCGGCCAAGGGCGTCAGCCCCGGCATCCGGGTGACCGGCGTCGAGCCGGAGGCCGGGGACGACACCAAACGGTCCCTGGACGCGGGCCGGCGCGTCACCATCCCGGTGCCGCGCACCATCGCCGACGGGCAGGCGCTGGAGACGCCCGGCGAGCTGACCTTCTCCGTCAACCAGCGGCTCGTCGACGGAGTCGTTCTCGTGTCCGACGACGAGATCAGCGCGGCGATGCGGTTCGCGTTCGAGCGGCTGAAGATCGTCGTCGAGCCGAGCGGCGCCACCGGTCTGGCCGCGCTGCTCGCCGGGCGGGTGGATGCGCTGCCCCGCCGGGTCGGTGTCATCGTCTCCGGCGGCAATGTGGACGCCGACCGATTCGCCCGGCTGTGCGGCCGGGCGGCGACGTCATGACCAGAACTCGTCCCCCCGTTCGAGGTCCTCGACACACTCGTCGAGATCGGTGATCTTGTCACCGACGATCCGGAAGACGATGCATCCGTCCTCGTCGATCCGCTTGTCGCCGCGCTGGGCGGTGACATGGTGCATGGAGACGGCATGGCCGCGGCCGTCCACCAGGATGTTGCGCAGTTCGACCTTGAAGGTGCCGCCCGTCTCCTCGTAGAGCCGGCGGTAGTAGTCGAGGATCGCGTCGATCCCCTTGCAGTCGCCGGACAGCTGGTGGCTGCCGGGCACGTGGTGTGTCGCGTCGCTCGTCATCATCGAGCGCAGGGTGTCCATGTCGCCGCGTGAGAAGGCTTCGTAGCCCGTGCGGACGAGTTGTGCGTGAGGGTGTTCAGCCACGGTGATCGCCACCTTTCTGGTGGTTCGGCGATTGCGGCTTCCAGCCGTCATTCTGCGCTCACCCGAATGGCGGTGTCGACCGCACGGGCGGACGATGGTGGCGTGGGCGGGGCTCGCAATGGAGGGAGCCGACATGATTGAGATCAAGGCCATCGACAAGCCCGACGAGCGGCGCGACTTCCCGCGCGGACACCTCGAAGCGGTGCACATGTCCGGGCTGGACTTCGCCGTTGGCACCTTCGAACCCGGCTGGCGCTGGTCCGAGTCCGTAGGTCCCATCGCCGGAACGAAGAGCTGCGAGGTCCACCACAACGGGTACTGCGTCTCCGGTCGTATGCGGCTGCGCATGGACGACGGCGCCGAGCAGGAGGTCGGACCGGGCGACGTGTTCGTGGTGTCACCGGGCCACGACGCCTGGGTGGTCAGCGACGAGCCGTGCGTGGTCTACGACTTCGCGGGCCAGATGGCGACGGAGTACGCGAAGGCGAAAGGCTGAAGGGCAGGGACCGACCGCGGGGTGGAGCCCGCTCACACCGTGATGACGATCTTCGCGCGGGCGTGCTCCACCTCCAGGTGGCGAATGGCCTGAGCCGCCTCGCTGAGGGGGAACACCCGCTCCACGACAGGGGCGATCTTCCCGGACTCGACCAGCCTCCGCAGCTCGGCCAGATTCGCCTTGCTCTGCTTCGCCGGGAGTTCCACCAGCCGTTGGCGCGCGAAGGGGGCGATCGCCCGGCGCTTGAGGAACAGTCCCATCGGCCCGACGAAGCTGCCGCCCTCGTACATGCCTCCGCCGGACAGCACGAGGGTCCCGGTGGGAGTCAGGGCGCGCCGGAACTCGGCCAGGGAGCGGTTTCCCACCAGATCCAGAACGACGTCGTACGGTCCGCCGCGGGTGAAGTCCTCCTCGGTGTAGTCGATGACGTGGTCGGCTCCCAGCGAGCGGACCAGATCGACGTTGCGTGTGCGGCACACGGCGGTCACCTGTGCGCCGTACGCCTTGGCGATCTGCACGGCGAACGTGCCGACGCCGCCGGAGGCACCGTTCACCAGCACGGTCTCGCCGGGATCCACCTGGGCCACGTCCCGGATGCCGATGAGCGCGGTGTTGGCCGCCAGCGGGACCGCGGCCGCCTGCTCGAAGGTGAGGTTGGCGGGCTTCACGTCCACGGTGCTCTCCGGGGCGCACACGTACTCCGCGAAGGCGCCGTCGGCCTCGCCGAAGACCTCGTCCCCCGGCTTGAGCGAGGTGACGCCGGCACCCACCGACTCCACCCGCCCGGCGAAGTCGCGGCCCCTGATGCGCTGCTTCGGCCGCAGCAGGCCCATCATGGGACGGGCGAGCTTCGGGTCGCCGTGCAGGAAATGCCAGTCGTAGGCGTTGACCGAGGCCGCGTGCACCCGCACCAGCACCTCGCCGTCGGCGGGCTCCGGCCGGGGCGTCTCCCCGTACTCCAGCACGTCCACCGATCCGTACCGGTCCTGCATGATCGCCTTCATCGCTTCCCCCTCCGCCACCGGCGAGCGTAGGGAAACGGAGCCCCGGGCGACATAGGGGAGATGCCCTAGTTCCCGGGGATGAGCCCGCTGCCCGGCCCGAGCCGACGCGCGGCCCGGTGCTCAGACGGGCAGCAGCCGGCCGACCAACGCGCCGAGCTGGCGGGCGTTGCGGCACTCGTGCATCTCCACCAGCTCGGCGTACTCCGGTGCCGCGGAGTCTCCCGTGCCCCACTGGGTGCGCGGCTCGGGGTTCAACCAGTAGACGCGGCGGGCCCGTTCCCCGATGTGGCGTACGGCCGCCAGGTTGGGGTCGCTCATGTTCGTCCGGGCGTCGCCGAGCACGAACACCGTGGTGCGGGGGCCGACCGCGTCGCCGTAGCGTTCCGCGAACTCGCCCAGCGCGACGCCGTAGTCGCTGCTGCCGTGCCAACCCGTGAGTGTCGCCTCGGCCCGCATACGGGCGCTCAGGCCCTCGGCGTCCGCGGCGCCGTGCTCCAGCAGCCCGGTCACCTCGTCGATCCGGTTGACGAAGGCGAACACCCGCACCTTGCTGAACTGGTCGTGCAGCGCCTGCACCAGCAGCATCGTGAAGTCCGAGAACCCCGACACCGAACCCGACACATCGCACAGCAGCACCAGCTCGGGCCGGACCGGACGGCGCCTGCGCAGCACCGGCTTCACCGGCACCCCGCCCGTCGACAGCGAGCCGCGCAGGGTGCGCCGCAGATCGATGCTGCCCCGCGCGGCCCGGCGCCGTCGCGCCGCGAGCCGGGTGGCGAGCTTGCGGGCGAGCGGCTGCACCGTCCGGCGCAGCTCGGCCAGCCGGTCCTTGCCGGCGTACAGGAAGTCGACCCGGTCGGGGGTGGTGGCCACCGCGCGCCGGGCGAGCTGGTCCCGGTCGCGCCGCTCGGCCACCCGTCGACGCGCCTCCGCCGCCACCAGCCGCCGGAAGGCCTCGATGCGCCGCCGGATCTCGTCGTCCAGCAGCCGGTCGGTGAACTCCGAACCGCCGCTCGTGGCGCGGACGTCGTCCCGGACCCGGGCGAACAGCGTCTGCGGGCGCAGCCGTTCCAGCGTCTGGTACGACGACCAGCCGTCCGACCCCGGCGCGGTGCCGTACCCGCCGAAGCCGTCGACCGCCTCCGCCGCCAACCGCCCCAGCAGGGCGAGGTCGTCGGCGGCGAGGGCGGCCGCGAGACGGTCGCGCAGGTCGTCCCGGTCCGCCGGCCCGGTCTCGGGCGCGCCGATGCCGCGCGGGAAGTACAGGTCGAAGACCGGGTCGAACACCTGGCGTTGGGCCGGGCCGTGCAGCAGCGTCGCCGCCAGCCCCTCCCGCAGCAACTCCCGGTCGGTCAGCCCCAGTTCGGCGACGGCCTGCGCCGCGTCCACGGTCTCGCCGGTGCCGATCCGCATACCGTGCGCCCGCAGGGCCCCGACCAGCGAGGTCAGCCGTTCCGCGACGCCCGGCGCCGTCACACCGCGTCCAGGTCGAGCTTGGCGGCGGCCTTGAGGACGTCGTCCTGGTGCTTGAGGAGCACGCCCAGCGTTTCGCGGACGACGGTCTCCTCCAGGGTGTCGGCGCCGAGCGCGAGCAGGGTGCGCGCCCAGTCGATGGTCTCGGCGACCGAGGGGACCTTGCGCAGGTCCATGGCGCGCAGCGCGCCCACCACCCGGACCACGGAGGTGGCCAGCGCCTCGTCGAGGCCGGGCACCTTGAGCCGTACGATCCGGCGCTCCAGCTCCTCGTCCGGGAAGCCGATGTGCAGGAACAGACAGCGGCGGCGCAGCGCCTCGGACAGCTCACGGCTCGCGTTGGAGGTCAGGACGACGAAGGGGCGCCGGGTGGCGGTGATCGTGCCCAGTTCGGGGACCGTCACCTGGAAGTCGCTGAGCACCTCCAGGAGCAGGCCCTCCACCTCGACGTCCGCCTTGTCGGTTTCGTCGATCAGCAGCACCTTGGGCTCGTCGCCGCGGATCGCGGTCAGCAGCGGGCGCGTGAGCAGGAACTCCTCGCTGAAGATGTCGGTGCGCGTCTCGTCCCAGGTCTCGTCGCGGCCCGCGCTGATGCGCAGCAGTTGCTTGGCGTGGTTCCACTCGTACAGCGCCCGGGACTCGTCGACGCCCTCGTAGCACTGCAGACGGACCAGCCGTGCCCCGGCGACCTCGGCCACCGCCTTGGCGAGCTCCGTCTTGCCCACCCCGGCCGGGCCCTCGACCAGCAGCGGCTTGCCGAGCCGGTCGGCGAGGAAGACGGTCGTGGCCACGGCCGGTGAGGCGAGGTAACCGGTGGCGGCGAGACGCGCGGAGACGTCGTCGACGGACGTGAACAACGGGGCCTCCAGGTGGGCGGCGGTACCGGGTCTACTATCTAAGCGCTTGTTCAGCGCTTGTGTCACCCCGGAATCCGCAGCTCCGGCCTGTACACCGATCGGTTTCCTTCGGCGGTTTCGGGAGGTACGCTCCCCGTATGGCCACGACAGACAAGGCGTCCACCAGGGATCGGCTGCTCGACGCCGCCTCCGAGCTCTTCTACCGCGACGGTGTCTCCATCGGCGTGGAGGCGCTGTGCCGGACGGCGGGAGTGTCGAAGCGGTCGATGTACCAGCTCTTCGCCGGCAAGGACGAGGTCCTCGCGGCCAGTCTGGAGCGCCGCGCGCCCGGCTACGCGGCCCAGCTCACCCCCGGCCCTCAGGACGCCGACACCCCAAGGGAACGCATCCTCTACGTCTTCCGGCAGGTGGAAAGCCTCTCCGCCGAGCCGGAGTACCGGGGCTGCCCCTACCTCGCCGCCCTCGTCGAGCTGAAGGACCCCGAGCACCCGGCGAGCGTGGTCGCCCGGGAGGCCAAGCTGCATCTGCAGAACGTCTTCCGTGCGCAGGCGGAGCTGGGCGGCGCCGCGGACCCCGACCTTCTCGCCCGCCAGCTGATGCTGGTCTTCGACGGCGCGAGTGCCCGCGCGGGCGCCCGGATCGAGACCCTGGACGACCTGACCACGGCCACCGTGACGACCTTGCTGGACGCGGCCGGCATGCGCTGAGCGCTCCGCTGGGAAAGCCGGATGCGTCGTCGGCCGTCCGCGGCGCCGTCGTGGCCGGTCGCGCAGTTCCCCGCGCCCCTTCGGGGGCGCGACCGGACCGCAGCGGACTTCACCAGGTCCGCCTGGCGAAACAGGTCCGCCCAGCGGAAGGCACGGATGCCGAAGCAGGCGCCGCAGCACCGGGCCGGTGCGGACGCCGAAGCGGTCGCTGCCAGTACGGAGCCGGGTGGGGACGCCGAAGCGGTCGCCCGCAGCGCCGGGTCGGCCGACGCGGGAGCGATCACGCGCAGTACGGAGCCGGGTGGGGACGCCGAAGCGGTCGCCCGCAGCGCCGGGTCGGCCGACGCGGGAGCGATCACGCGCAGCACGGAGCCCGGTGGGGACGCCGAAGCGGTCGCTCGCAGCACCGGGCCGGTGCGGGCACCGAAGCGATCACCCGCAGCACGAGCCCGGTGCGTGCGCCGATGGCCGTCACGATCAGAGCCTCGGCTCCCACCGCCCGGCACCTGAATGTCAGTGGTAGGCGCTAGCTTCCGGGCATGGGTATCTATCTGGTCAGTGTGGGCGCCCGGGAATGGGCCGAAGGCGACGAGGACGAGGACGAGGGCGGCCGTGGAGCCGTCGCCTCGGCGCTCAACGAGGAGTTGGAGCGGCGCGGACTGCCGCGGTACGAGCCCGTCGCGGAAGAGGAACCGAATGCCTGGTTCGAGGAGAAGATCAGCCCGCCCATGGACGGGTTCGCCGCGCTGTGCCGCGCGCATCTGACGCCCCGGGAGCAGGAGACCCTCGGCGCGTGGACGGTGCTGGTGCCGGTCTCGCTGGAGGAGGAGATACATCTGCCGATCGGCTCCGCCTACACCGACACGACCGTGATCGCGGGAGCGCCGCAGGTGCTCGCCCTGGCCCAGCGGTTGTCGGACGTCATCGGACTGCCGCCGGAGGTGCCGCAGGAGCCCGGAAACCTCGGCCTGACGTTCTGGTTCCTCGAGGGTGAGGCGAAGGAGCTGGCCGCGGTCCGGCCAGGCCCCTGGAGCGAGGACCTGGACACCGCGTTCTACGTCGCCCTGTACCTGCGTGCCGCCGAGCACTCACTGCGCCGCGGCTGCCCGATGACGTACTGCTGACGCTAGAGCTCCGCCTCCTCGCTCACGAGCACGACCTCGAGGGTGCGCGGGCCGTGCACCCCCTCGACCCGGTCCAGCTCGATGTCACTGGTGGCCGACGGGCCGGAGATCCACGTCAACGGGCGGGCGGGGTCGAGGCGTTCGAGGGCCTGGGGCACGGAGGAGACCACCTGGTCGGGCACCCGGATGACGCAGATGTGATGGTCGGGAACCAGGGTGATCCGGCGCCGGCCTTGGTCGGGGGAGCCGTCGAGGACGATGGTGCCGGTCTCGGCGACGGCGAGCGCGCAGGCCGTGATCACGCTGTCGACCCGGTCGAGCTCGTGCGGGGTACTGTCGGCGAGATCCGCGATGTGTTCGACCTCGGCCGCCGAGAGCCACTCCGTCTCCAGCCCCGCGGGCACCACCACCGTCTTCGAACCCCGCTCGGCCAGCAACCGGCCGATCAGGGCCGCCAGTTCGCCCGCGGAGCACCGATGCACGAGCGCCCGGTAGTCCGCCAGGTTCTCCGCCAGCAGATCGACCGTCTCCTCGACGCTCCGCTCACCGTGCTCGCGCAGATAGTCCCGGGCGACGGCCTCTTCGTACGGCCGTTCGTCCGGTGTCACATCGGCCAGCGCGCGCCGCACCCGGCCCAGGATCCTGTCCCTGCTGCTCACTTGGCACCGTCCTTTCCGCCGTTGGTGCGCTGCCACCAGTCCCGGAACGGCTCCGCCGGGAGAGCCGGCAGATCCCGGCTGCCGCTCCACGCCCTGCCCGGTCCGGGCAGGGTCCGCGGATGCAGCCGGCGGGTGCGGGAGGCGAGCCGCTGGCCGCCGCGCAGGGCGCCGGGGTGGGTGAACGCCCAGCGGGCGGCACGCATGGCGGCCCGCTCGGCGGCATGACCCTTCGCGGGCTTGAGCACCACCTTGTTGCCCTGCCGTACCGCCGGACCGCCCTCCACCACCCGCTCGCGCAGATGCACCAGCACCTCCGGGATGTCGATCGCGACCGGGCACACCTCGTAGCAGGCGCCGCACAGCGACGACGCGTACGGCAGCGAGGCGTCGATCTCGCTTGCCGTGCCCCTCAGCTGGGGGCTGAGGATGGCGCCGATGGGGCCCGGGTAGACCGAGCCGTAGGCATGCCCGCCGGCCCGTTCGTACACCGGGCAGACGTTGAGGCAGGCCGAGCAGCGGATGCAGCGCAGCGCCTGGCGGCCGACCTCGTCGGCGAGGGTGTCGGTGCGGCCGTTGTCGAGCAGCACCAGGTGGAAGGTCCGCGGCCCGTCAGCCGTCCCGGAGTCCGTCGTTCCGGTCCACATCGAGGTGTACGGGTTCATGCGCTCGGCCGTCGAGGAGCGGGGCAGCGTCTGCAGGAACACCTCCAGATCCCGCCACGTGGGCAGGATCTTCTCGATGCCGACGACCGAGATCAGCGTCTCCGGCAGGGTCAGGCACATGCGCCCGTTGCCCTCGGACTCCACGACCACCAGCGTGCCGGTCTCGGCGATCATGAAGTTGGCGCCGGAGATGCCGACCTTGGCCCGCAGGAACTTCTCGCGCAGATGCAGCCGGGCGGCCTCGGCGAGTTCGGCGGGCGTGTCGGTCAGGCCCTCGGGGGCCGGGCGCCCCCACTCGCCCATCTCCTCGCGGAAGATGTCCCGGATCTCGCCCCGGTTGCGGTGGATGGCCGGGACGAGGATGTGCGAGGGCCGGTCCTTGCCCAACTGCACGATCAGCTCGGCGAGATCGGTCTCGTAGGCCCGGATGCCCTCCGCCTCCAGGGCCTCGTTGAGCCCGATCTCCTGCGTGGCCATGGACTTGACCTTGACGACCTCCGACTCGCCGGTCTCCTTCACCAGCCGGGCGACGATCCGGTTGGCCTCGTCGGCGTCGGCGGCCCAGTGGACGGTGCCGCCCGCGGCCGTGACCGACTCCTCCAACTGCAGCAGATACCGGTCGAGATGCCGCAGGGTGTGGTCCTTGATCCGCTTGCCGGCCTCCCGCAGGAGCGCCCAGTCGGACACCTCCGCGACCGCCTTGGCCCGCTTGGCGCGAATGGTGTGCGTGGCGTGGCGCAGATTCCCGCGCAGGGTCTGGTTGCCCACCGCTTCGTGCGCGGCCTCGGGAAAGGCCGGCATTCCCAGATAGGTCCCGCTCATACGGCCGCCTCCTCCTCCGTGCTCGCCAGGATCTCCGCGATGTGCACCGGTTTCATCCCCACCTCGAGCCGGGTCATGGTGCCGCCGATGTGCATCAGACACGAGTTGTCGGCCGCGCACAGCACCTCGGCGCCGGTCGACTCGGCGTTGCGCACCTTGTCGACGCCCATCGCCGTGGAGACGTCGGAGTTCTTCAGCGCGAAGGTGCCGCCGAAGCCGCAGCACTCGTCGGCACCGGGCAGTTCGACCAACTCCAGCCCCTTGACGGCCTTCAGCAGTCGCCGGGGCCGGTCGCCGAGGCCCAGCCCGCGCAGCCCGTGACAGGTGGGGTGGTAGGTCACCGTGTGCGGGTAGTACGCCCCGACGTCCGTCACCCCCAGCACGTCCACCAGGAACTCCGTCAGCTCGTACGTCTTCGGCACCACCGGCGCCAGCGTCGCGGCGAGGGTGTCCCCGCGCCCCTCGGCCCGGGCCCGCTCACCCATCCGCGGATACAGCTCCCGCACCATCGCCCCGCACGACCCGGAGGGCGTGACGATCGCTTCGTACTCCCCGAAGACATCGGAGAAATGCCGGGCGAGCGGCTCGGCCTCATGCCGGTAGCCGGTGTTGTAGTGCGCCTGCCCGCAGCAGGTCTGGGCCATCGGGAAGTCGACCTCGACGCCCAGCCTGGTCAGCAGTTTCACCACGGCGCGCCCGGTGTCCGGATACAGCGTGTCGTTGACGCAGGTCAGGAACAGAGCGACACGCATCGCGGCTCCTTGTGAATCGATCATCGGATGAGTGCAGAGTAGTCGGCCAGGCGGGCGCGGGGGAGACCCCGTTCACCGGTCGGCGAGCCGGGCCTGCGCCTCCCGCCACGGTGCCGTGTCGCCCCGCGGCTCGTACCGGGTGAGTGGCTGGGTACGGGTGAGCAGCCGCCGCCCGCTCGCGAGATCGCCGACCAGACCGTGGGCCCGGGCCTGGACCAGCACGTTGCCCAGCGCCGCCGCCTCCGTCGGGCCCGCCACCACGGGCAGCCCGCAGGCGTCGGCGGTCAGCTGGCACAGCAGCGCGTTCCGGGTGCCGCCCCCGACCACGTGCACGACGTCGACCGGGTGACCCGCCAGCCGCTGCGCGTCCTCGACCGCCCTGCGGTGCGCGAGGGCGAGCGAGTCGAGGATGCACCGGGTGATCTCGGCGGGCGTCCCCGGTACCGGCTGCCCCGAGGCGCGGCACGCCTCGGCGATCCGCTCCGGCATCCGGCCCGGCGCCAGGAACGCGGCGTCCCCCGCGTCCACCACCGACCGCAGCGCGGGCACCTTGGCCGCCTCCAGCAGCAGCCCGCCCAACTCAGGCTCGCCCCAGGCCCGTACGCACTCCTGCAGCAGCCACAGCCCCATGATGTTGCGCAGATACCGGACCGTGCCGTCCAGCCCGAGCTCATTGGTGAAGTTGGCCGCCCGGCTCTCCTCGCTCAGCACGGGCGCGTCCAGCTCGAGCCCGGCCAGCGACCAGGTCCCGGTGCAGATGTACGCGAACCGCTCCCCGTCCGCCGGCACGGCGGCCACCGCGGACGCCGTGTCGTGCGAGCCGACCGTCGTCACCGGCACCGGCCCCGTGAGCCCGGTCTCCTCCAGCACCTCCGCCCGCAGCACACCCGCCGGATCGCCGGGCCGGCGCAGCGGCGCGAACAGGCCGAGGTCGACGCCCAGCCGGGAGGCGACGTCGTACGACCACGCGCGCGTCCGGGGGTCGATCAGCTGGGTCGTCGAGGCGTTGGTCAGCTCGGTGCCCTGCTCGCCGGTCAGCCAGTACGCCAGCAGATCGGGAATGAGCAACAGGCGCCGAGCGGCCGCGAGTTGGGCGGAATCCCGGGCCGCGACCAACTGGTACAGCGTGTTGAAGGGCGCGTACTGCAACCCGGTCGCCGCGTACAACCGCTCGGCGGGCACGATCGCCCACACCTTCTCGGCGACGCCCTCGGTGCGGGAGTCCCGGTAGTGCACCGGGTTGCCGAGCAGCGCCCCGTCGGCGTCCAGCAGCCCGTAGTCCACGGCCCAGCTGTCGATGCCGACCGAGTCGACCTGCCCGGCGGCCCTGAGCCCGTCCAGCACACCCCCGTGCAGCGCGAGCACGTCCCAGCGCAGCCCTTCCGGAACGCGCACGGGCCGGTTCACGAACCGGTGCGCCTCGGACAGCTCCAGGCTGTCGGGGCCGACGCGGCCGACCATGACCCGCCCGCTGGACGCGCCGAGGTCGACCGCGGCGTACGACTTCACGGCGCCGCTCATCGCAGGAACGCGGCCGCGACGCCGGCGTCGACCGGGACGTGCAGGCCGGTGGTGTGGGTCAGCTCCCCGCCGGTCAGCGCGAACACGGCGCCCGCGACATGCTCGGGCAGCACCTCACGCTTGAGGATGGTCCGCTGCGCGTAGAACTCGCCCAGCTTCTCCTCCGGCACCCCGTACACGGCCGCGCGCTGTGCGCCCCAGCCGCCCGCGAAGATGCCGGACCCGCGCACCACACCGTCCGGGTTGACCCCGTTGACACGGATGCCGTGCTCACCCAGCTCGGCGGCCAGCAGCCGCACCTGGTGGGCCTGGTCGGCCTTGGTGGCGGAGTAGGCGATGTTGTTGGGCCCGGCGAAGACGGCGTTCTTGGAGGCGATGTAGACGATGTCGCCGCCCAGCTCCTGCGCGATCATCACCCGGGCCGCCTCGCGCGAGACGAGGAAGGAACCGCGGGCCATGATGTCGTGCTGCAGGTCCCAGTCCTTCGCCGAGGTCTCCAGCAGCGGCTTGGAGATCGAGATGCCGGCGTTGTTGACGACCAGGTCGACCCCCCCGAACGCCAGCACGGCCGCCTTGAACGCCTCCGCGATCTGCTCCTCCGACGTCACGTCGACGGTCACGGCGACAGCCTTGTCCGACCCGCCCAGCTCCTCGGCCACGGCGGCCGCGTTCTCGGCGTTCAGATCGGCGACGACGACACAGGCGCCCTCACCGACCAGCCGCTCGGCGATCGCCTTCCCGATCCCGCTGCCGGCCCCCGTCACCAGCGCCACCCGCGTCGCCAGCGGCTTGGGCTTCGGCATCCGCCGGAGCTTGGCCTCCTCCAGCGCCCAGTACTCGATGCGGAACTTCTCCGACTCCTCGATCGGCGCGTACGTCGACACCGCCTCGGCGCCCCGCATCACGTTGATGGCGTTGACGTAGAACTCACCGGCCACGCGCGCGGTCTGCTTGTCCTTGCCGAACGAGAACATGCCCACCCCCGGCACCAGCACGATCGCCGGGTCCGCGCCCCGCATCGCGGGGGAGTCGGGCAGCGCGTGCCGCTGGTAGTAGGCGGCGTACTCCTCGCGGTACTCGGCGTGCAGCTCCTTGAGGCGGGCGACGGCCTCCTCCAGCGGCGCGGTGGGCGGCAGGTCGAGGACGAGCGGCCGTACCTTCGTCCGAAGGAAGTGGTCCGGGCACGAGGTACCCAGCGCCGCCAGCCGCGGATGCTCGGCCCGCGCGACGAAGTCGAGCACGACATCCGCGTCGGTGAAGTGCCCGACCTGCGGCTTGTCCCGGGAAGCGAGGGCCCGGACGTACGGCGCCAGCGCGGCGGCCCGCTCCCGGCGCTCGTCGTCGGGCAGCGCCTCGTAGCCCTCGATCACCGGACCGAACGGCTCAGGCCTGCCGCGCTCCGCCAGGAACGCCTCCGCGGTCCGGATGATGTGCAGTGAGTTGCGCTCGCACTCCTCGGACGTCTCTCCCCACGCCGTGATCCCGTGTCCGCCGAGCACGCAGCCGATGGCCTGCGGGTTGGCCTCCTTCACGGCCGCGATGTCCAGGCCCAGCTGGAACCCGGGCCGCCGCCACGGCACCCACACCACACTGTCCCCGAAACACTCCGCGGTCAGCTTCTCCCCGTCGGCGGCGCAGGCGAGCGCGATCCCGGAGTCGGGGTGCAGATGGTCGACGTGCGCGGCCTCGACGAGCCCGTGCATGGCCGTGTCGATGGAGGGAGCGGCACCGCCCTTGCCGTGCAGGCAGTAGTCGAACGCGGCGACCATCTCGTCCTCGCGCTCCACGCCCGGGTACACCCCCTTGAGCGCCCGCAACCGGTCCAGGCGCAGGACGGCCAGTCCGGCCTCGGTGAGCGTCCCGAGGTCACCACCGGACCCCTTGACCCACATCAACTCGACGTCACCACCGGTCACGGGATCGGTCTCGGTGCCCTTCGCCGAGGCGTTGCCGCCGGCGTAGTTGGTGTTACGGGGATCGGAGCCGAGCCGATGCGAACGGGCCAGCAGAGCGGCGGCTTCGGGGTGGGGTGCCATGAGCGGGTCTCTTCCTTGCTTCGTCGGAACGGTGGGAAAACGAGAGGCGGGGGAGTCAGGCGCCCCAGCCGGCCTGGGTGCCGCCGACGCGTTCGGCGGCGATGCGCTGCTGCCATCCGGAGCGGTGGTAGGCGGCGATCGGGTCGGGGTCGAGGCCCATGTCCTCGCGGAGTTCGGCGAGCAGTGGTCGTACGTCGGTGTTGTAGGCGTCCATGAGGGTGGCGTTGGCCGCGAGGACGTCGCCGTCGCGCTGGGCGGCTGCCAGGGTGTCGCGGTCGACGAGGAGGGCTTTGGCGGTGGCTTCCTGGACGTTCATGACGGAGCGGATGATGGCGGGGATCTTGGCTTCGATGTTGTGGCACTGGTCGAGCATGAAGGCGATGTCGGGGCTGTAGCCGCCGCCTCGGATGACTTCGTACATGATGCGGAAGAGCTGGAAGGGGTCGGCGGCGCCGACCATGAGGTCGTCGTCGGCGTAGAAGCGTGAGTTGAAGTCGAAGCCGCCGAGTTTGTTCTCGCGCAGGAGGGTGGCGACGATGAACTCGATGTTGGTGCCGGGTGCGTGGTGGCCGGTGTCGACGACGACCTGTGCCTTCTCGCCGAGCTTGAGGCAGTGGGTGTAGGCGGTGCCCCAGTCGGGGACGTCGGTGGAGTAGAAGGCGGGCTCGAAGAACTTGTACTCCAGCAGCATCCGCTGGTCCTCGCCCAGCCGTTGGTAGACCTCGGTGAGGCCTTCGGCGAGGCGGTCCTGGCGGGCGCGGAGGTCGTCCTGGCCGGGGTAGTTGGTGCCGTCGGCGAACCAGAGTTTCAGGTCGCGGGAGCCGGTGGCGTCCATGATGTCGACGCATTCGAGCAGGTGGTCGACCGCCTTGCGGCGTACGGCCGCGTCGGGGTGGCAGATGCTGCCGAGCTTGTAGTCGTCGTCCTGGAAGGTGTTGGAATTGATCGCCCCCAGGGCCACCCCCTGCTCCCGGGCGAACGCCGCGAGCTTCCCGTAGTCGTCGACCTTGTCCCACGGGATGTGCACGGCGACCGTCGGCGCCACGCCAGTGAACTCGTGCACCTTCGCCGCGTCCAGCAGCTTCTCCCAGGGATCGCGCGGCACGCCGGGCTGGGCGAAGACCTTGAAGCGCGTACCGGAGTTGCCGTAGGCCCACGACGGGGTCTCGATCTTCTGTGCCGCGAGTGCTGCCTTCACGGCGGACGGGTCTGGCATGACCACCTCTGAACACTGTTTGAATCGTTTCAGGGAAGCTAAGCGCAGCAGCGCGACGCCGTCAAGGTGTCGACGCGACCACCTCGGTGACGTTTGCGAAAACCGGATCATTCGGAGTCGGACCCCTTGACTCGGCGTCGCGACACCCTCACCATGCCGTGAATCGTTTCACGGCCTTTGTCGAGTCTGTATGCACTCAAACAGACACGCGCCCACCGGGAGCCGCCCTGTGATCGTCACCGCCCCCGTCCTGGAGCACCACCGCGAGCCGCTCGGTATCGGCGAGTCCCGCCCCCGGCTGACCTGGCGCACGGAAACCGAGACGCCGGACTGGACCCAGCGCGCCTACCGGGTCGAGATCACCGACGCCGACGGCGCGGTCCTCGCCGACACCGGGCGCGTGGTCAGCGCCGACTCGGTTCTGGTGGAGTGGCCGGGGCCGGTGCTCGGCTCCCGCAGCCGGGTCGGGGTACGGGTCCGGGTGTGGGGTGCGGGCGCCGAGCCGTCGGCCTGGTCGCCGGTCACCTACGCGGAGACGGGACTGCTGGCCCCCGTCGACTGGACCGCCCGCCCCGTCACCCCCGACCGGGAACGCGCCGACTCCCCGCTCCCGGCGGCCCTGCTGCACCGCAGCTTCACCCTCGACAGGCCCGTCACCTCGGCCCGTCTCCACATCACCGCGTACGGCGTCTACGAGGCCGAGATCAACGGCACCCGCGTCGGCGACCACGTCCTCGCGCCCGGCTGGACCTCCTACCACCACCGCCTGCGCTACCAGACCTTCGACGTCACCGGCCTGCTCCGGCACGGCGACAACGCGATCGGCGCGCTGCTCGGCGAGGGCTGGTACTCCGGCCGACTCGGCTTCCACGGCGGCCGCCGCAACCTCTACGGCGACCACCGTGCCCTCCTCGCGCAACTCGAGGTCACCCACCCCGACGGCACCGTCACCACCATCGTCACCGACGAGAGCTGGCGTGCCACGACCGGCCCGATCCTGCGGTCCGAGCTGTACGACGGCGAGGCGTACGACGCCCGGCTGGCCCGCCCCGGCTGGTCCGAACCGGGCCACGACACCGCCGGCTGGTCACCGGTCATCGAACTACCCGCCCCCGCGGCCGAGTTGGTCGCGCCCACCGGCCCGCCCGTGCGCCGCACCCAGACCCTCGCCCCGGTCGAGGTCATCACCACCCCCTCCGGCCGGACCGTCCTCGACTTCGGCCAGAACCTGGTCGGCCGCCTGCGCATCCGTGTCTGCGGACCCGCCGGGCACACGGTCACCCTGCGCCACGCGGAGGTGCTGGAACACGGCGAACTGGGCGTGCGGCCCCTGCGCGTCGCCCGCGCGACGGACACGTACACCCTCGCGGGCCAGGGCGAGGAGACGTACGAGCCACGCTTCACCTTCCACGGCTTCCGCTACGCCCAGGTCGACGACTGGCCCGGTGAGTTGGATCCGAGCGCGGTCGAAGCCGTCGTCCTGCACACCGACATGGCCCGCACCGGCTGGTTCCGGTCCTCGCACGCACTGGTCGACCGGCTGCACGAGAACGTCGTCCGGGGCATGCGCGGCAACTTCCTCGACATCCCCACCGACTGCCCGCAGCGCGACGAACGCCTCGGCTGGACCGGCGACATCCAGGTCTTCGCCCCCACCGCGTCCTTCCTGTACGACTGCTCCGGCATGCTCGGCGGCTGGCTGCGCGACCTCGCCGCCGAGCAACTGGCGCGCGCCGACGGGGTACCGCCGCTGGTCGTGCCCGACATCCTGGGGGACGCGTTCGGCGGGACCCCGCACGCGGTGTGGGCCGATGTCGCCGTGCTGCTGCCGTGGACGCTCTACCGCCGCTTCGGCGACCTGGAGGTGCTGCGCACCCAGTACCCGAGCATGCGGGCCTGGATGCAGGCCGCCGCCCGGCTGACCGAGCAGGGCGGCGGGCTGTGGCGGCAGGACTTCCAGCTCGGCGACTGGCTCGATCCGGCCGCCCCGCCCGACGACCCCGGCGCCGCCCGGACCAACGGTGACCTCGTCGCCAACGCCCACGTCGCGCGCTCGGCCGACGTACTCGCCGAAACGGCACGGCTGTTGGGGGAGAAGGACGACGCCGTGCGGTACGAGGAGCTGGCGCGGTCCGTACGGGCCGCGTTCGCCGAGGAGTTCGTCACGCCGGCGGGGCTGATGGCCAGCGACGCGCAGACCGCGTACGCGCTCGCCCTCTGCTTCTCGCTGCTCCCGACGGAGCGTCAACGACAGGGCGCCGCAGAGCGGTTGGCGCTCATCGTGCGCAAGGCGGGCTTCCGCATCGCCACCGGCTTCGCCGGGACGCCGCTGGTCTGCGACGCGCTGTGCGCGGCCGGCGAGCCGCAACTGGCCTACCGGATGCTCGTCGAGAAGGGCTGCCCGTCCTGGCTGTACCCCGTGACCATGGGTGCGACGACCGTCTGGGAGCGGTGGGACTCGATGCTGCCCGACGGGAGCATCAACCCGGGCGAGATGACGTCCTTCAACCACTACGCCCTGGGTGCCGTCGCCGACTGGCTGCACCGCACGGTCGCCGGGCTGGAGGCCGCCGAGCCCGGCTGGCGCCGGCTGCGGATCGCGCCGGTGCCCGGCGGCGACCTCAGCTTCGCGAAGGCCGCGCACGAGACGCCGTACGGCCGTGCGGAGGCGGGCTGGCGGATCGAGGGCGACACGCTGGTGGTGGAGGTCCGTGTCCCGCCGAACACCCGGGCCGACGTACAACTGCCGGGCGACGAGCAGCCGTTCGAGGTCGGCTCGGGCCACCACACCTTCCGGCGGCCCCACACCGCTCCCGCCTGGCCGCCCGCCGCCGTACGGCATCCGTTCGCCGGTCCCGGGTGAGCGCGGCGGAAGTGTTCAGGCCAGAAGGGCGGGCCTGAGCACCTCCTCGCACCACTGGCGGAAACCGGTCGGGCTCGGCCGCGCGGTGCGGTGCTCCTCGTCGTAGGCCCCCTCGTTCTGGGCGACGGCCATGTCGGCCACGCCCTGGGCCGTGGCCTCGCTCGCCCCGTGTTCCAGCATCATCGACCTGTACGCGTCGATCGGGACCTGCTGGTAGCGGACCGGCAGCTCCAGCACATCGCCGAGGACCTCCGCCATGCCGTCGGGAGTGAGGGAGTCGGGGCTGACCACCGGTACACCGCCCTGTCCGCTCCAGGTGTCGTCGAGCAGCAGCTCGGTGCCTCGCTCGGCGATGTCGCGGGTGGCGGCCAGGGCCAGGGTGCGGTCGCGGCGGCTCGGCAGGAAGAAGGTGCCCTGGTTCTTGATCGCGTCGAGCTGACGGAGCAGGTTCTCCATGAAGAACGGAGGCCGCAGCGCCCGGGACTTCACCCCCGTTCCGGCGATCAGTTCCTCGGCGGCCCGCGCGGCCGACAGGTGCCCGGCGTTCTTCTCGATGCCGTGGCCCATGGTCGACACGCCGACCACCCGTTCCACGCCGTGCCTGGTGATGGCCTCGCACGCCGACCGGGTCGGGTCCAGATAGTGGCGCTCGAGGTTCTCCGTGCGCGGGTCCGGCGGTATCACCCAGAACACGGCCTCCGCGCCCGTGAAGGCCTTCATGAGGACATCGGGGTCGGCGTGCGAGCCCTGGACGACCTCGACCCGCTCCCGCACCTCGGGGGCGAGCCGGCCGGGATCCCTCACGATCACACGGACCGGCTGCTCGGCGCCGAGGACACGGTCGACGACCTGCCGGCCGATCTGACCGGTGGGCGTGGTGATGACAAGCATGCAGAAGCTCCAAAACGGTTCGCTGGAAGCGCGGTTCACGTCCCGTCGCCTGCGGCGGTACGGGGGACCGCGTACCTCGATCCTGCGCCGTGAGCCTCCGCCGGGGAAGGACCGACCAGGTCCCGCTTGTTACCCTCCGGGTCATACCGAAGGAGGTCCACGGCCATGGAGTCCCGGTCACTGCGCTACTTCGTCGCGGTCGCGGAGGAACTGAACTTCGCCCGCGCCGCCGAACGGCTGGGCATCTCCGCCCCGCCCCTCTCCCGCGCCATCCGCAAACTCGAGACGGACCTCGGCATCACCCTCTTCGAGCGCACGACCCACAGCGTCACCCTCACCCCGTCCGGCACCGTCCTGCTGGCGGAGGCCCGGATCGCCCTGGACGCCCTCCAGGCGGCCGGACGGCGAGCCCAGCGCGCGGCCGACCCGGAACCCAAGCTCGTGCTGACCGTGAAGGCCGACGGCGCGGCGGGTCTCCTGGATGCCATCCTGGCCCGCTACGCCACCGAGCCGGCGGCCCGGCCCGTCACGGTCCGCCTCTCCGGCTGGGGCGAACAGGCCCGGCTCCTGCGTGCGGGCGAGGCGGACGCGGCCCTCGTCTACGAACCCTTCGACCGCACCGGCCTGGACGCCGAGACGGTGACCGTCGAACCCCGCCTCGCCGCGCTGCCCGCAACCCACCCGCTCGCGGCCCGCGACGACCTCACCCTCGCCGATCTCGCCCTCCCGGGCGTCGAACCGGGCGACTCGGGTGGCCTGTGCCGCTACCTGGACGCGATCATGGAGCAGTACGCGATCACAGATCTGGCCCAACTGCTCGCGCTCGTCGAATTCGGCGATCTGGTGACGCTGCTCCCGGAGTCGGTCACGACCCGCTACCCCCGGCCGGGTGTGGCCTACCGCGAACTCCCGGACGCCCCGCCGGCCACCCTCTCCATCGCCTGGCCCCAGCACTCCCGCTCGACGGCCACGGCGGCCCTGGTCCGCGTCGCCACGTCAGTGGCACCCCTCCAGACGGCGGCAGAAGGAACGGCCACGAAGCAACGGGGCTGAGTGGTCCCGGGGGGTGACAGCGGTCCGAACCGGGAATTTACGCCCCCCACCCGGCCTGCTGCCCGCCGACCCGCTCCTCGATGATCTTCTCGGCCCATCCGGAGCGGTGGTAGGCGGCGATCGGGTCGGGGTCGAGGCCCATGTCCTCGCGGAGTTCGGCGAGCAGTGGTCGTACGTCGGTGTTGTAGGCGTCCATGAGGGTGGCGTTGGCCGCGAGGACGTCGCCGTCGCGCTGGGCGGCTGCCAGGGTGTCGCGGTCGACGAGGAGGGCTTTGGCGGTGGCTTCCTGGACGTTCATGACGGAGCGGATGATGGCGGGGATCTTGGCTTCGATGTTGTGGCACTGGTCGAGCATGAAGGCGATGTCGGGGCTGTAGCCGCCGCCTCGGATGACTTCGTACATGATGCGGAAGAGCTGGAAGGGGTCGGCGGCGCCGACCATGAGGTCGTCGTCGGCGTAGAAGCGTGAGTTGAAGTCGAAGCCGCCGAGTTTGTTCTCGCGCAGGAGGGTGGCGACGATGAACTCGATGTTGGTGCCGGGTGCGTGGTGGCCGGTGTCGACGACGACCTGTGCCTTCTCGCCGAGCTTGAGGCAGTGGGTGTAGGCGGTGCCCCAGTCGGGGACGTCGGTGGAGTAGAAGGCGGGCTCGAAGAACTTGTACTCCAGCAGCATCCGCTGGTCCTCGCCCAGCCGTTGGTAGACCTCGGTGAGGCCTTCGGCGAGGCGGTCCTGGCGGGCGCGGAGGTCGTCCTGGCCGGGGTAGTTGGTGCCGTCGGCGAACCAGAGTTTCAGGTCGCGGGAGCCGGTGGCGTCCATGATGTCGACGCATTCGAGCAGGTGGTCGACCGCCTTGCGGCGTACGGCCGCGTCGGGGTGGCAGATGCTGCCGAGCTTGTAGTCGTCGTCCTGGAAGGTGTTGGAATTGATCGCCCCCAGCCTCAGGCCGTGGTCCTCGGCGTACTTCGCCAGCGCGCCGTAGTCGTCGACCTTGTCCCACGGGATGTGCAGGGCGACCGTCGGGGCGACACCGGTGTGCGCGTGCACCTGCGCGGCGTCGGCCAGCTTCTCCTGCGGTGTACGGGGAACTCCCTTCTGGGCGAACACCTTGAACCGGGTCCCCGAGTTCCCGTACGCCCACGACGGTGTCTCGACTGCCTGGGTCTTGAGCGCGGACTTCACCGCGGCGAGCTCGGTCACTTCAGGGCTCCTGTGACGTCGGGTCGGAAGGCTTCAGTATGAATCGATTCAGGAGGGGAAGCTTAGGCCGGTTGTGCAGGGTGTCAAGCGTTCGCGCACACCCTGTTGCCCGTGGCCTGACCGTGACCTTTGGCTCTCGAGGCGCTCTCGAAATTTTTTCGGGGCCCACCCATTGACGTGACAAGCTCGCCGCGCCTAACGTCCCGGCAACCAAGTTGAAACCTTTCACGACGCCGTGAGGACCTCCCGAGGGTCATCTGGGGCGTCGTCGAGGAGCCCCTCATGACCCACCCGTCCGACACGGGTCCGGCCCCGGTGCTGGCGCTCGAGGACATCTCGAAGTCCTTCGGCGCCGTGCGTGCCCTGCGGGACGTGTCCCTGGAACTGTTCCCCGGCGAGGTGCACGCCCTCGCCGGTGAGAACGGTGCGGGCAAGTCCACCCTGATCAAGACCCTCGCCGGGGTGCACCGGCCGGACGCCGGCCGGGTGGTGCTCGACGGTGAGCCCGTCGTCTTCCACGGCCCCGGTGACGCCCGCGACGCCGGCATCGCCGTGATCTACCAGGAGCCCACGCTCTTTCCCGACCTTTCGATCGCCGAGAACATCTTCATGGGCCGCCAGCCCCGGCGCGCGCTCGGCCGGATCGACCACAAGGCCACGCACGCGGCGACCCTGGCGCTGATGCAGCGCCTCGGGGTCGAACTCGACCCCGACCGCCCGGCCCGCGGCCTGTCCATCGCCGACCAGCAGATCGTCGAGATCGCCAAGGCACTCTCCTTCGACGCCCGCGTCCTGATCATGGACGAACCGACGGCCGCCCTCACCGGAAGCGAGGTCGCCCGGCTCTTCGGTGTCGTGCGCACCCTGCGCGAACAGGGCGCCGCGGTGCTGTTCATCTCGCACCGGCTGGAGGAGATCTTCGAGATCTGCCAGCGGGTCACCACCCTGCGCGACGGCGCCTGGATCTCCAGCGAGCCGATCGAGGGCATGACCGAGGACGACCTGGTGCGCCGCATGGTCGGCCGCGACCTCGACGAGCTCTACCCCAAGCAGGACGTCAAGCCCGGTCAAGTCGCCCTCAGCGTACGGCGGTTGACCCGGGAGGGCGTCTTCACCGACATCTCCTTCGAGGTGCGCCACGGAGAGATCGTCGGTCTCGCCGGACTCGTCGGCGCCGGTCGCACGGAGGTGGCACGCGCCGTCTTCGGCATCGACCGCTGGGACGCCGGAGAGGTCGAGGTCGAGGGGCGCAAGCTCACGAACGGCGCCCCTTCCACCGCGATGGCCGCGGGCCTCGCCCTCGTCCCCGAGGACCGGCGGGCGCAGGGCCTGGTGATGGACATGTCCATCGAGCGCAACATCGGCCTCACCGGCCTCCGTACGACCGTCAGGGCCGGCCTGATGGACCGGGGCGCCGAGCGCAGCCGCTCCCTCGACTGGGCGGTCAAGCTCCAGGTGAAGTACGCCCGGATCGCCGACACCGTCAACACCCTGTCCGGCGGCAACCAGCAGAAGGTCGTCCTCGCCAAATGGCTCGCCACCGGGCCGAAGGTGCTGATCGTCGACGAGCCCACCCGGGGCATCGACGTCGGCACCAAGGCCGAGGTGCACCGGCTGCTCAGCGAACTGGCCGCCGACGGCGTGGCCGTCCTGATGATCTCCTCCGACCTGCCCGAGATCCTCGGCATGGCCGACCGCGTGCTCGTGATGCACGAGGGCCGCCTCGCCGCCGAGATCCCACGCGCCGAAGCCACCGAGGAAACCGTGATGGCCGCAGCCACCGGGAGGGCCGCCGCATGACGGTGACCACCCCCAACGAAACCCCCGTCGCCGAGGTGCCCAGCTCCAGCGGCACCCGGCTCGTCGACCGCGTGTTCAAGATGCGCGAACTCGCCATCCTGGTCGTCTTCCTGGTGATGATCGTCATCACCCAGATCGGCAACAGCGACTTCCTGTCCGAACAGGGCATCAAGGACCTGCTGCTGAACGCGACCATCCTGGTCCTGGTCGCCACCGGCCAGTCCCTGGTGGTGATCACGAGGAACGTCGACCTGTCCGTCGGCTCCACCCTCGGCATCGCCGCCTTCGCCGCGGGCGACTACCTCCACGGCGGCGGGAACGCGGTCGTCGCCGTCGTCCTGGCGGTGCTGCTGGGCATCGGCTTCGGCCTGCTCAACGGTCTGCTCGTCAGCCTCGGCCAGGTCCCGGCCCTCGTCGTCACCCTGGGCACGCTCTACATCATCCGCGGCATCGACTCCATCTGGGTCGGCTCCCGCCAGATCACGGCGGCCGACCTGCCGGGCGGCTTCGTGGACTTCGGCTCCGGCGGCATCTCCGCGGTGCCGTGGCTGGCGCTCATCGCGCTGGCGGTGCTGGTGGCCACGGCGTACTACCTCAAGCACTTCGGCAGCGGACGGGAGTTGTACGCGCTCGGCTCCAACCCGGAGGCCGCGCGACTGGCCGGCATCCCCGTCCGCAAGCGGATCCTCGCCGCGTACACCTTCTGCGGCGCACTCGCCGGCCTCGCGGGCGCCATGTACCTGGCCCGCTTCGGCAACGTCGACTCCGGTACCGGAACCGGTTACGAACTCACCGTCGTCAGCGCGGTCGTGGTCGGTGGTGTCGTCTTCACCGGCGGCTCCGGCAGCGTGTACGGGGCGGCGCTGGGCGCTCTGCTGCTGACCTCCATCAACAGCGTGCTGCCCGCCCTCGGTGTCAGCTCGGTGTGGGTGCTCGCCATCAACGGCATCCTGCTCATCCTCGCCATCTCGGTCGACCGGATCGTCGCGCTGCGCGTGGCCTCCGCGCTGAAGAAGTCGGCCGCGAAGAAGACGGCCCTGCAGAAGGGGAACGCCCGCCATGCCTGACTCCCTCACGCACGCGGTCCGCTGGGACACGGTCGTCGGCGCCCTCCTGGTCGTGCTGTTGCTGCTGTCGTTCGGCACGGTGGACGGCTTCGGCAACGCCCTGAACCTCTCCTTCCTCATCGGCAACACCCTGCCGATCGCCCTGGTCGCCCTGCCCATGACGATGCTGGTCGTCTCCGGTGAGATCGACATGTCCGTCGCCTCCACGGCCGGCCTGTCCGGCGCGGTGATGGGCAAGCTGTGGAACGAGGGCATGGCGATCGAGACGATCATCCCGCTGTGCCTTCTGCTGGGCCTGGTCTGCGGGCTGGTCAACGGCCTGCTGGTGACCCGGCTCGGGCTGCCCTCCCTCGCCGTCACCATCGGCACCCTCGCCGCCTACCGGGGCATCGCACAGATCGTGCTCGGCTCCGACGCGGTGACCGACTTCCCCTCCCAGTACCTGAACTTCGCGGCCGGACGCCTCGGGAACACCTTCCTGCCGCAGGCCTTCCTGCCCTTCCTCGTACTGCTCGTCATCGCCGTGGTCGTCCTGCACGCCACGCCGTTCGGGCGGTCGCTGTTCGCCATCGGCGCGAGCGAGGAGGCGGCGCGGTTCGCCGGGATCCGGGTCAAACGCCACAAGCTCATCCTGTTCATGGCGACGGGACTGATGGCGTCCCTGACCGGGATCTTCTGGGCGCTGCACTACGCCAGTGCACGGTACGACAACGCGACCGGGCTCGAACTGTCCGTGGTCGCCGCGGTGTTGCTCGGCGGCATCGACTTCGACGGGGGCAAGGGGACGCTGGGCGGTGCGATCGCCGGTGTCTTCCTGCTCGGGGCGTTGCAGAACGTGATGAGCCTGCTGAACGTGTCGGCGCAGTCGCAGATCGTCGTCACGGGTGTGTTGCTGGTCGTGTCCGTGCTGGGTCCGCGTGTCGCCCGGCAGATCGCGGTCGCACGGGCTGCCGCACGCGCCGCGGGATAGGTCGTTCGTCAACTGCGGGCCGGCTGTGGCTGGTCGCGCCCGCGCGGCGGAGCCGCAGATCGACTCCGCCCCGCGCCCCTGAGGGGCGCGTCCAAGCTCACCCCTTTATCAAAGGACTCCATGCCATGCGTAAGTCATCCCTTCGTCGTGCCTGCGCGGCGCTCGCCGCCGGAACCTCCCTCGCCCTGGCTCTCACCGCCTGCGGCGGGACCACCAAGAACAACTCCAAGAGTGACGACTCGGGGGCCACCTCCACCGCCAAGGCCGACCCGAACGCCGCGCTGAAGAAGGGACTGACCGTCGGGTTCCTGCCCAAGCAGGTCAACAACCCCTACTTCACCTCCGCCGACAAGGGCGGCGAGAAGGCGCTGACCGAACTCGGCAGCAAGTACAAGGAGGTCGGCCCCTCCAGCGCCACCGACACCTCCGGGCAGGTCTCCTACGTCAACACCCTCACCCAGCAGCAGGTGAACGCGATGGCCGTGTCCGCGCAGGACCCGGGCGCCCTGTGCACCGCGCTGAAGCAGGCCATGAGCAACGGCATCAAGGTCGTCACCTACGACTCCGACACCAAGCCGGACTGCCGCAACGCCTTCGTCTCGCAGGCCTCCGCCGAGGACCTCGGCCGTACCGAGGTGCAGCTGCTGGCCCAGCAGATCGGTTACAAGGGCGAGATCGCGATCCTGTCGGCCGCGCAGACCGCGACCAACCAGAACGTGTGGATCGACTTCATGAAGAAGGAGTTGGCGGACCCCAAGTACAAGAACATCAAGCTGGTCAAGATCGCCTACGGCAACGACGACGCCCAGCAGTCCTTCCAGCAGACCCAGGGCCTGCTGCAGCAGTACCCGAACCTGAAGGGGATCATCTCCCCGACCACCGTCGGCATCAAGGCCGCCGCCCAGTACCTGTCCGGCTCCAAGTACAAGGGCAAGGTCAAGCTCACCGGCCTCGGCACCCCCAACGACATGCGCAACTACGTCAAGAACGGCACCGTCGAGGGCTTCGAGCTGTGGGACCCGGCGAAGCTCGGCGACCTCGCCGCCCGCACCGCCGTGGCGCTGGCCTCCGGTCAGATCACCGGCAAGGAGGGCGAGACGTTCAAGGCCGGCTCGACCACGTACACCATCGGCAAGGACGGCGTGATCACGCTCGGCAAGCCGACCGTGTTCACCGCGAAGAACATCGACCAGTTCAACTTCTAGGCCCCTTCGTCCCGTTCGGGAGCTGGTACTTCATGCAGCGCGTCTGTTTCCTCCTCAAGGTCCGCGAGGACCGGCTCGCCGAGTACCGCGAACGCCATGCCGCCGTGTGGCCGGAGATGCTCGAGGCACTCTCCGCCACCGGCTGGCACAACTACTCCCTCTTCCTGCGCGACGACGGCCTGCTCGTGGGCTATCTGGAGACCGAGGACTTCGCCGCCGCCCAGGCCGGCATGGAGGCCACCGAGGTCAACGCCCGCTGGCAGGCGGAGATGGCGCCGTTCTTCGAGTCGCTGGACGGCGCCCGGCCCGACGAGGCCATGAAACCGCTCACGGAAGTGTTCCACCTCGCCTGACCGTCCCCGCCGATCCTCCCCGCCCCCTCGCTGGAGCCGCTCATGAAGAGACGCACCGTGCTCGCCACCGCCATACTGGCGGCCGTGGCAACACCGGGCATCGCACGGGCCGCCGATCCCGGCCCCTCCGTCAGCAGGAAGAGCACCACCCAACTCGACTCCCGGGCGGTCTTCTTCGTCTCCTACGACGGTCTGGTCAACAACAACTCGTTCCAGAAGAACGGCTTGTTGACCTACAAGGGCTACCAGTACGCCGCCTGGTACACCTCGACGGGCAACGCCGTGGTCGGCCGGCGCGCCCTCGGCGCGAGCAGCTGGTCGACCGTCACCCTCTCCCACGTCCTGAAGACCAGCGACTCCCACAACGTCATCTCCATGGGGGTCTCCAAGGTCGACGGCCGGCTGCATCTGAACATGGACTCGCACAGCGACGGCTACTTCTACGTGAAGTCCGTCGCCGGGCTGCTGGACAACCCCGGCACCACCGGCTGGACTTCGTCGGTCTTCGGCCCCGTCCAGACGTCCCTGGACGGCCTCGCCCTGACCTCGCAGTTCACCTACCCCCAGTTCGTCTCCACCCCCGAGGGCAAGCTCCAGCTCGGCTACCGGGTCGGCATCTCCGGCAACGGCCGCAACGCGCTTGCCGAGTACGACGGTTCGGGCTGGACGGCGCTGGGGGAGTGGTCCAGCTCCACGGGCACGTACACCAGCTCGCACGGCTCCTCGACGGCCCGCAACATGTATCTGCACGGCATCGACTACGACGTCAACGGCCGGCTGCACTCCTTCTTCACCTGGCGTGAGCAGAACGCGGCCGTGATGTGCGACAGCGGCGGCATCACCAACCACGACACGGGTTACGTCTACTCGACCGACCGCGGCCGCACCTGGCGCAACAACGCGGGCAGCCTGGTCGCCACCACCGGCACCGCCGACACCGTCGCCGTCACGGACTCCGGACTGGTCGTCGACTCCCTCAACCCCGACCACTCCCTGATGAACCAGGAGAGCCAGTGGACGGACTCCACCGGCCTCCCGCACGCGATCATCAGCTACGTCCCCGGCCGCTTCGGCCAGTGCACCACGAACTACGTCGCCGACCGCACCGCCAACGGCCGCGCCTTCCACGTCCGCAAGAACGCGTCGGGCACCTGGCAGAAGACGGAGATCCCCGTCGCCCTGAACTCCAGCCAGCGCACCAAGCTGGTCCTGGACAGGTACGACAACGCCTACGCCGTCTTCCCCTACGGCCGCATCGCCGCCGCGTCGAAGGCGTCCGGGTACACCGACTGGACACTGCTGTACGACGGCGGTGACCTCAACGCCTTCGGCGAGGTCGTCATCGACGAGCTGCGGGTGAGGTACGACAACATCCTGTCGTTCATGTACCAGGAGAAGTCGAGCGGCACGACCCCGTCGGCGCTGCATGTCGTCGACTTCGCACTGCCCTCGTGACCGGCGCCGATGTGCGGGGCGATGACGGTAATGTGAAGGTCTTCTTCCCGCCGTCCCGCGTTCCTCTGGAGGTCCCTGCCTGATGGCCCAGTCGGTGGGTATCAAGGACGTCGCCCGTGCCGCCGGAGTCTCCGTCGGCACGGTGTCCAACGTCATCAACCGTCCGGACACGGTCGCGACCGAGACCCGGGCCCGGGTGCAGTCCGCTATAGACCGGCTCGGATACGTCCGCAGCGAGTCCGCGCGCCAGTTGCGCGCGGGCCGCAGCCGGATCATGGGGCTGCTCGTGCTCGACATGGGCAACCCGTTCTTCGTCGACGTGGCGCGCGGGGCCGAGCGCGCCGCGCGTGACGCCGGGCTCGGCGTGATGGTCTGCAACAGCGCGCAGAGCGCCGGTGAGGAGGCGGAGTACCTCTCGCTCTTCGCCGAGCAGCGGGTGCGGGGCGTGCTGCTCACCCCCGCCGACGCGACCGGCCGCAACATCGAGACGTTCCGCCGCCACAACATCCCCTTCGTCCTCGTCGACCGGGTGGCCGAGGGGACGACCGAGTGCTCGGTGTCCGTCGACGACGTGGCGGGCGGTGCGCTCGCCGTGCGCCATCTGGTCGACGCCGGGCACCGCTCCATCGCGTACGTCAGCGGTCCGCCCGGCCTCAACCAGGTCCGCGACCGCCGCACGGGCGCCCTGAACGCGCTCGGCGAGGCGGGCCTCGGCCCCGAATGCCTGCGGGAGCTGCCCACCGAGCGGCTGGACGTGGCCGCCGGCCGGGACGCCGGCGCCCGACTGCTCGGCCTCGCCGACCGCCCCAGCGCCGTCTTCTGCGCCAACGACCTGCTCGCCCTCGGCGTACTGCAGGCCATGTACGCGGCTGGCATCACCGTCCCGGACGACCTCGCCATCGTCGGCTACGACGACATCGAGTTCGCGGCCGCCGCCGCCGTCCCGCTCACCTCCGTACGCCAGCCCGCCGTCACCATGGGCGCCCTGGCGGCGGATCTGCTGCTGGAGGAGACGGAGGCGGAGGGCGGGGGCAGGCGGCACGAGCACCGGCGTGTCGTCCTTCAGCCGGAGCTGGTCGTACGGCGTTCGAGTCTTTCGGCCCGCTGATCGCCTGTTCAGTAGGATTTCATGATCGTCGGGGTCGGCCGGCGGACGAACTTGTGGTGAAGTGGGACCCGACCGGAAGTCCGTCCGTCCCTGGAGATCAGTTGAGCGCCACGTACCGCCAGCCCGGCGTCGTCCTCACCGACCGCCACTTCACCGTGCCCCTCGACCACGACGACCCGGCGGGGGAGTCCATCGAGCTGTACGCCCGTGAGGTCGTCGCGGGTGAGAAGGTACGGCAGGACCTGCCCTGGCTGGTCTATCTGCAGGGCGGACCCGGATTCGGAGCGAATCGTTTCGTCGGGAAGCCGGCGTGGCTGGGGCGGGCCCTGAAGGAGTACCGGGTCCTCCTCCTCGACCAGCGCGGCACCGGCCACTCCACGCCCGCCAACCGCCAGACCCTCCCGCTGCGCGGCGGGCCCGCCCAGCAGGCCGACTACCTGGCCCACTTCCGCGCCGACGCGATCGTCCGTGACTGCGAGGCCATCCGCCCACAGGTCACCGGGGGCGCCCCCTGGACGGTCCTCGGCCAGAGCTTCGGCGGCTTCTGCACGGTCACCTACCTCTCCAGCGCCCCCGAGGGCCTGGCCGCCGCCGTGATCACCGGCGGTCTGCCCTCCCTCGACGCCCACGCCGACGACGTCTACCGGGCCGCCTACCCGCGCATCGAACGCAAGGTCGCCGCCCACTACGCCCGCTACCCGCAGGACATCGAGCGAGCCCGCCGTATCGCCGACCACCTGCTCACCCACGAGGTGACCCTGCCGAACGGCTACCGCCTCACGGTCGAGGCCTTCCAGTCGCTCGGCATCATGCTCGGCGGCAGCGAGGGCAGCCACCGCCTCCACCACCTCCTCGAGCACGCCTTCGTCCGCACCCCGCGGGGCATGGCCCTCTCCGACGCGTTCCAGGAGGAGGTGCAGGGCAGCCTGTCGTTCGCGAGCCATCCCCTGTACGCCCTCGTCCACGAGGCCTGCTACGGCCAGGACGAGCGCCCCACCGCCTGGTCGGCGGAGCGGGTGCGGGCCGAGTTCCCGCAGTTCGACGCCCCCAAGACGCTGGCCGGTGACACCCCCCTGCTCTTCACCGGCGAATCGATCCACCCCTGGATGTTCGACTGCGACCCGGCACTGCGGCCCCTGCGTGAAACGGCCGAACTCCTCGCCGCCCGCACCGACTGGCCGCCGCTGTACGACCCCGTCCGGCTCGCCGCCAACGACGTCCCGGCCGCGGCGGCCGTCTACCACGACGACATGTACGTCGACACGGCCCACGCCCTGGAGACGGCCCGGACGATCCGGGGCCTGCGCACCTGGGTGACGAACGAGTTCGAGCACGACGGCGTCCGCGCGGGCGGCCCCCGCGTCCTGGACCGGCTGCTCGCCCTCACCCGCGACGAGGCCTGACACCACGGCGGCCGAATCCACCGTCCGCCCCGTGACCGCGCAGAACGTGCTCAACGCCGTTCGTCGGTCGCGGTGTGCGCGATGACCGCGGAGACGATCGTCTCCCGGTCGGCTCTGTCGACCCCGTGCCCGGCGTCCTTGAGGGCCAGCAGCCGCGCGCCGGGGATCTCCTCGGCGAGCGCCTCGCCATGGGCGAGGGGGAACAGCGGATCCGCGGTTCCATGGATCACCAGCGTGGGTACCGCGATCGACGACAGCGGCCGACGCGAGGGCTCGCCCTCGGCCAGCAGGTCGTGGTTGCGCACGGCGGCGAAGTCACGCGCACGCTCGACGTCACGGCGGACGAGATCCCGGGCGGCGGCCTCGTCGAACGGACGCCGCCCTCCCGCGAGCACGCGTGCGTACTCGACCAGGTGGTCGACCACCGAGGCCTTGTCCTCCCAGTCGACCCGCGCGGACGACACGAACCGCATGAACTCCTCGTTCGGCGGTGGCAGTTCGGGGCCTCCGCGTACCGCCCGGGAGGTGCTGATGAGGACGAGCGAGAGAACGCGAGGCGCATGGTCGAGCGCCGCCAGCTGCGCCAAGGCCCCTCCGGCCGAGACCCCCACCAGATGGGCGGCCTCGATCCCGTAGGCGTCCAGAATCCCCACGGCGTCGCGCACCAGATCCGAACCGGTGTATCCGGGGCGGCCCGGTTCGTAGGTGACCGACCGGCCGGTGTCGCGATGGTCGTACCGGATCACGAACCGTCCGCCCTCGGCGAGCATCCGGCAGAACCCCTCGTCCCACCAGAGCATCGAGGCGCCGGTCCCCATGACGAGCAGCACCGGCGGGTCCGACCGGTCACCGAAGGACTCGGTGCACAGGGAGACACCGCGCGCGTCGATCATCCGCTCGGCCACCGCCACACCTCCTCACCGCAGCCATTCTGCCGCTGGGAGGAGGGGCAGGCCGCCGTGTGCCTGGGCCACCGTGAGGCGTGGCGCCGACCGACGGGGACGGGATGGACGTCGTCGCCCGGGTCTGCCCCGACATGCTCCGCTCGCGCGGTCTCCAGGTCGACTCGGTGAGGCTCGCGCCGCTGGTGGTCCTCGAGCCGCTGGAACCGGCCGAGCGGCCGGCGTTCGTGCTGCACGACCTGTGCGCCCGGCGCCGGGCGCGGAGCGCCACCCCGTCGGCGGAGCCCGCTCTCGGCCGATAGCGGCAGGTCGTGGGCGCGTTCACGGCCGCCACCCGGGCGGACGACTTCGAGGCGCTGGTCGCGGTCCTGGACCGCGACATCGTGCTGCGCGCCGACTCCTGGGCACCGGTCGGGGGCGCCGCTTCGAAGGTGGTGCGCGGTGCGCGGAGTGTGGCCGAACAGGCCCTGGCCTTCCGGCAGTTCGCGCGCTCGATGCGGATGGTCCTGGTCGATATGGAGGTCGGGATCCTCAACGCCCCCGAGGGGCGGCCGGGTCTCAGGCCGCCACGGCCAGGGGGCCGAGGGTGCGGTACGGGTTCACGACCCGCCCGTCCGGCAGGAGTTCGCCGGTGTCGTCGAAGACGATCGTCCCGTTGCACAGCAGGCTCCACCCCTGTTCCGGGTGGGCCGCGACGACGGCGGCCGTGTGGTGGTCGGGGCTGTCTGCGCTGGGGCACGGAGGCCGGTGGCTGCACATGATCTCTCTCCTCGATCCGTCTGGCTCCCGCCTGAAGTGGGCTCGTATCCGTGGTAGCCGAGTTTGTTTTCCGTTGTATGAGAAGACCCCCACAAGCCCGGAAACTCATCGGTGAGGTTCGGTTCCGCCGGGTCATGAAAGCCGGGAAGGCCCACTGTCGGACCCGCGTGGGACCGTGGGGCGTGGCGGCGTGAGCACGCGAAGGGGGTCGTGTCATGGGCGACGTCGACGCGCAGTTCCTGCGGGGCCTGTTCGACGAGGAGGGCAGCCTGCATGCCGGCGGCCGGATCGCGCTGTACCGGCTCTACGGCCTCGAGGGCCTGCTGTATGTCGGCATATCGGTCGCTCCCCGCACCCGGGTGCGCACGCACCTGCGCGAGCAGCCGTGGGGTCCGCAGGTCATCGGGATACGGATCGGCTATCCCGACGACGCGGAAGCGGCCGAGCGTGAGGCGGTCTGGACCGAGCGCCCCAAGTACAACGTGGTCTTCAACGGCCGCCTCCCGCCCCCGCCCGCGGACCCCGCGTCCCGGCTCAGAACCGAACTCGCCGTGGAGCAGCGACGGCTCAGGGAGTTCGAGGCGGCCGTACCCGAGTCGTCGGCCCATCTGCGGCTCATCGTCCGCGGGATCGAGGCGAAGAAGGAGAAGATCGCGAGGCTGCGGGAGCAGATCGAGGCCGCCGAGGCGGCACGGCATCCCTAGCCGGCGGACCGGCGGCGGCGCGCGGGTGCCCTTCGGGGGAGCCGCCCGGTCGATAACATGTGCGATATGCCAGATCAGACCGTCGGCCGCGCCGACCTGCGTGCCGACTGCGAGCGGTGTTTCGGGCTCTGCTGTGTCGCCCTGCCCTTCGCCGCCTCCGCCGACTTCGCGATCGACAAACAGGCCGGCACACCCTGCCCGAACCTCCGGGGCGATCACCGCTGCGGCATTCACGCCACGCTGCGGCAGAAGGGGTTCACCGGCTGCACGGTCTACGACTGCTTCGGCGCCGGGCAGCAGGTCTCGCAGATCACCTTCGGCGGACAGGACTGGCGCGCCGGCTCGCCGGAGCAGGCACGGCTGATGTTCGACGTCTTCCCGGTCGTACGGCAGCTGCACGAACTGCTGTGGTACCTCACCGAGGCGCTCACCCTGCCGGCCGCCCGCCCCCTCCACGCCGAGCTGCGCCGCCTCCTGGAGGAGACCGAGAGCCTCGCCGGTCAGGGCCCGGACCAGTTGGCCGCGTTGGACGTCGGCGCGCACCGGCAGACGGTGAACGTCCTGCTGCTGGAGGCGAGCGAGGCGACGCGGGCGGGTGTCCGGGGCCGCAAGAAGGACCGTCGCGGGGCCGACCTCATCGGTGCCCGCCTCAAGGGCGCCGACCTGCGCGGGGCGAATCTGCGCGGCGCCTGTCTGATAGCCGCCGACCTCACCGGTGCCGATCTGCGGGGCGCCGACCTGATCGGCGCCGACCTGCGGGACGCCGAGCTCACCGACGCCGATCTGACCGGCGCGTTCTTCCTGACCCAGCCCCAGCTCAACGCGGCCCGGGGCAGCGCCGGCACCCGGCTGCCGGGCTCAGTCAGCCGCCCGGTGCACTGGGCAGCGCAGCTCTGACGCAGCCTCCTCGACCGTGGCCGCCGCACCGGCGGTCACGGTGCGGCGGTCCAGGTGCAGCCGTAGCCCGTCCGGCATCAGGGTGAGCCGCTCGGTCACCCGCAGCCGGTACCCCGGGTCGGGGACGAACGCGTAGCGGCGCAGCAGCAGGCCGAGCACCAAGGTCGCCTCGTGCAGCGCGAACTGCCGGCCGATGCACGCCCGCGCTCCGGTGCCGAACGGCTTGAAGGTGTGCGCGGGGCGGGACCGTACCGCCTTCGGGTCGAAGCGGTCCGGGTCGAAGTGCTCGGCGTCGGCGCCCCATGCCGTGGGATCCCGGTGCAGCATCGGGGTGAGCACCAGCGTCCAGGCGCCCCGCCGCATCGGGTGCTGTCCGGCCAGCACGGTGTCCTGGACAGCCTCGCGGGCGAACGCGGGCGCGGTCGGCCACAGCCGCAGCGACTCGTCCAGGACCCGGCGTACGTACCGGAGCTTGGCCACCTGGTCGTAGCCGGGCGTCGGGGTCTCTCCCCAGACGCGGTCGACCTCCGCGCGGGCGCGGGCGGCGACCTCGGGGTGGCGGGAGAGGTAGTGGAGGGCGAAGGAGAGGGCGCCCGAGGTGGTCTCGTGGCCCGCCACCAGGAAGGTGATGACCTGCCGGCGGACGTTCTCGGGGGAGAGCCGTTCGCCCGTCTCTGGGTGGACGGTCTCCAGCATCCGGTCCAGCAGGTCGCCGTCACCGCCCGCCGTGCGCCGCGCGCGGACCAGGTCGTCGACCGTGCGGTTGAGGAAGGCGATGTCGGCCGCGTTGCGCTGCGCGGCCCGCCGGAGCAGCCCGGGGAAGGGAACGGAGTTGAGCCGCTGGGCGTAGGTGAGCGTGCCCACCATCGCGGTGATGAAGGGGTGCGGCCGGGACCGCTCGAAGGAGCCGAAGTCGTGGCCGAACCCGGTCCGCGCGATGGTCTCCAGCGTCAGCTTGGTCATGTCCCCGGGCACGTCCACCGCCCGCCCCGCCGCCTGCTCCCGGTCCCAGTGGTCCGTCAGCCGCCCGGCGACGGCCAGCATCATCGGGTGGTACGCCTCCATGGCCTCCCGGCTGAACCCCGGGGCCAGCACGTCGTGGGCCAGCTGCCAGTTCGGCTCGTGGTTGTACGCCGTGAACAGCCCGTCCCCGGCGACGGGCCGCAGATTGGCGACGCCGAGGCCCACGTGCTTGGCGAACCGCGACTCGTCGGCGAGGTCGGCCACCAGATCGGCGCCCCAGACGAACACGAACTCCCGGTTGAAGGCCTTGCGCCGGTAGATCGGCCCCAGTTGGCGGGCGAAGCGCAGGGAGTCCTGCAGCGGCGTGGCCCGGTTGGCGCCCAGCACGTCACCGAGCAGCGGGAGTCGGCGCGGCGGATGCGGGATGCGGTGCAGCTCCGGCCAGCCCTGCTCGGCACTGCGGAATCCGCCCGGCAGCGCCGCCCCTGTCGTGGTCTGCGCCATGACGCGATCTCCCTTGATCCAGCGGCGATTGAGCTCGTTGTACGTGGGTTCAATAGCGTGGCCAGTCTGGTCCCGCTGTTGAACCGGCGTCAAGTAAAGTGCGGACATGGCCGCGAACCAGGGCGAGCGCGCGCGCCGCCGGCTCAGCACCGGTGAGCGCCGGGAGCAGCTGCTGTCGGTGGGGGCGCGGCTGTTCTCGGAGAGTCCGTACGACGACGTCTGGATCGAGCAGGTCGCCGAGATCGCCGGTGTCTCCCGGGGGCTGCTCTACCACTACTTCCCGACCAAGCGCGAGTTCTTCGCGGCCGTCGTCGAGCGGGAGAGCGAGCGCATGCTGCGGATGACGGCGGCCGTGCCCGGCGTCCCGGTGCGCCGGCAGCTCGCGGCGGGGCTGGAGACGTACCTCGAGTACGTCGAGGCCCATGCGCACGGCTTCCGGGCCTTCCACCGCGCCGACGCCGCCGGGGACCAGGCGGTACGCCGGGTCTACCAGCGGGCGCTGGCCGCGCAGGAGCGTCAGATTCTCGCGGCGCTGGAAGCGGACCCCGAGTTCGGCCCGGTCGCCGGAGCGCGTCCCGACCTGCAACTCGCGGTCCGGGGCTGGCTGGCCTTCACCACGGCCGTCTGCCTGGAGTGGCTGCGCGGCTCGGAGCTGGGGCGCGAGCAGATCCGTGATCTGTGCGCGCGGGCGTTGCTGGGTGTCATCGCGCCCTGAGGATCTGCTGGTCCGGCCCTCTCGTGGTTGGCGTGCATCCCGATTGGTGGCGTGCGTTCCGATTGGTTGGCGTGCGCCTCGATCTTCGATAGGTTAGGCAAGGCTTACCTAAGGAGGCTTCTGGGATGGGTGACAGCCAGAGCTGGACGGCCGCGCCTGCCGCGGCCGAACGGGCCCGTTCGGTGCTCGCCACCGCGTGGTCCTGCGCGGTGACCGCCGAGGGCGGGCGCGAGGAGTTCGTCGGCGCGCACACCGTGGCCGAGGACGGCAGGGTCCTGCTGAGCGTGCCCGAGGACAGCGCGCTGCTCACGGCCGCGATCTGCGCACCCCGCGGCGAGCCGTCCGCCGTGCTGGAGTTCGCCGACGTGGCGCCCGTCCCGGTGCGCAGCCGGATCCGCGCGCGGCTCTGGCTCGCGGGATGCCTCGTCCCCGACGAGGACCGACTGGCCTTCCGCCCCACCCGGATCGTGCTGCGGCAGCCGTCCGGCGCGGTGGTGGTCGACCTCGACGAGTTCGCCGCCGCGGCGCCCGACCCGCTCGCCCTCGCCGAGGCGCATCTGCTGACCCACCTCGCCGACTGCCACCCCGACGCGGTCGAACGGCTCACCCGCCTCGTCGACCACGCCAGTCTGCACGGCGCCGTCCGCGTCCAGCCCCTCGCCGTCGACCGGCACGGGCTGACCCTGCGCATCGAACGCAACCGCGCCCACGGCGACGTACGCCTGCCCTTCCACACCCCCGCCGACGACGTCGGTCAGCTCACCGAGCGCATGCACGCCCTGCTCTCCCAGGCGAGCGCCGCCTCCTGCCCGCGTGCCCTACAGCGGCAGCGCACAGACCGCGACCGGTGAGGCGAACGGGGCGCCCGCGAGCCGCAGTCCACCGCTGTGGTCGTCGACGTGGAACACGCTGACCGTGCCGGACTTCTGGTTCGCCGCGAACAGCAGCCCGCCGTCCGGCGAGAAGGCGATCTGCCGGGGGAAGTCGCCCGATACCGGGACCGTACCGAGCAGCCGCAGCCGGGCGCCGTCCGCCTCGACGGCATAGCGCGCCAGGGTATTGTCGCCGCGGTTGGCGAGGAAGGCGTACGAGCCGTTGCGGGTCACCAGGATCTGCGCCGGGTAGTTGGTGCCCGGACCGGAGCCCGTGGACTGCGGTGCGCCGATGGTCAGCCGCCCGCTGGAGGGGTCGTAGGCGCAGACCGCGATCGTGTCGTCGACCTCGTTGGCCAGATAGGCGTAGCGGCCGCCCGGGTGGAAGGTGAGATGGCGCGGACCGGCGCCCGGCCGGGTGTGCGCCTGCGCGACCTCGGTGAGCCGGCCCGTGCGCTCGTCGAGGCGGTAGGTGTAGACGGTGTCCGTGCCCAGGTCGACCGCGAGGACATGGCCGCCGTCGGGGCTGGTGATGAACTGGTGGGCGTGCGGCCCCTGTTGGCCGGGTCCCGGCGCCGGATCGGAGTGCACGACCAGGTCGGCGCGCTTGCCCAGGGCGCCCGAGCCGTCGATGGGGTGCACGGCCACGCTGCCGGAACCGTAGTTGGCGCTCAGCAGCCAGCGGCCGCTCGGATGCACCGACAGATGGCAGGGCCCGGCACCGCCGGTGGCGCGGCTGCCCAGGACCTTGCGGTCGGCGAGGCGTACGGCGGTCACCGCGCCGTCGTCCCGCTCGTCCACCGCGTACAGCGTGCGGCCGTCGGGATGCGCGGCCAGATAGGACGGATCGGGCACTCCGGTGAGGGTGCCGGCGCCGGTGACATGGCCGCTCGTGGGGTCGTAGGTGGCGAGTCCGACGCCCCTGCCGCCGCCTTCGACGGAGGTGTAGGTGCCGATGTAGAGGGGACGCGGCCCGGACTTGCGGGGCGCGGGGCGCGGTGTGGAGGGCTTGGCCGACGGCCGCGGTGTGGTGGCGGCCGCGGGTTCGGCGTCCGGGGTGCCCTTGGGCGGGGCCGGCGCGGGCAGTGCCGTGATCGCGGCGGCTCCCGCGAGCGCGCCGACGAAGCGGCGCCTGCTCCAGCCGCCGCCCGCCGCTCGTGTCCCACTGCCCATGCCCGCACCTCAGCCGGTCGCTCGCCCCGATCGTGACTAGCCACCATGACCCGGACCCCCCGGCCCGTGCAACACGGGCACCCTTCGTTGCGCAGAGCGCAATGAGAGCTCCCGTCGCGCGCCGGCCCCTGCAACACCGCCGCCCGGCCGGACCCGTCCGGGTGGGTGCCAGCACCCGGCGAGCGCATCTCGATGGTGATCCCGCCGGCCGTGTTCTTCGCGCTCCAGCGACGTCCGCTGCGGGACCCCGGGGGTTACGAGATGGCCCGGGAGCAGCCGGGCGTGCAGGGGTCCGAAGCTGCCAGGCCTGCCGGAGTTGCCGGAGCTGCTGGCCGCCGGAGCCGCCTGCCTGCCGGACCTGTGGGGCTGCCAGAGCTCCCCGCCCTGCCGCACGTGGCGGACGTGTCTACCAGTCGCCGTCCTGCACCGGCTTGCCCGGTGCGTCGCCCAACTGCTGCACCTGGTGCGGGGTCGGGGGCTGCCAGGGCTCGTGGTCGTCGCCGAGCCAGTCGCCGACCGGCTTCACCGCCTCCAGCGTGTCCGTCGGAGCGAGATCGGCCGCGTCCTGGTCGTAGTAGTCGAACCAGGGCAGGCCCGCGCGGGTGTAGGCCGCGCGGTCCACCGGCGACGGCGGGGGCGCCTCGCCGGTGATGCGGCGCCACTCCGGAGGCGTCACCAGGTGCACGAACACCCGCCCCGCCGGCTCCTCGGCCCAGTCCGACAGCGGCCGGTCGTCCTCATAGACCTCCTGCCGCATCGAGCCGCCGACCCCCAGCCCCATCGCCGCGGCGGCCGGGGCCGCGCCAGGGGCGGGTGGCGGTGCCGCCGCCATCGGCATCGCCGCACCGTAGCCGCCCAGCGTCGTCATCCGGCGCGACGCCCGCGCCCGGCGCCGCTCCGCCTCCCGCCACTCGGCGAGCCTCGGCCCGCTCAGCGGGAAGGCTTGCAGCTGTACGCCGCCCCACACCTCCTCGCCGGTGACCTGGCCCTCGACCGTCGCCCCGAGGCCCAGCGGCACGGCCACGAACTGGCGGACCGTGCCCTTGCCGGAGTTGATGCCGTCCAGCCAGGGCTGGCGCGGCAGCACGAGGTAGTTCTGCGGGTTCCGGGACAGCCGGTCGCTCCACGGCTCGCCCGAGACCGCGCACACCTTGCCCACCCCGACCTGCAGGGCGGCCGGCTCGGCGGTGCCGTAGAAGCTCAGCCACATCGCCTCGCGCAGATACACCGGCAGCATCACACCGCCCCGCACGCGCCACTGCTCGGGCACCGTGTCGGGGTAGTCGGCGATCCGGCGCACCGGGAACTGACCGAGCCCGGGCGGCAGCGGATGGGTGCCCGTCTCGGGCAGCCGCAGCGTGCGCATGAACCGCACCGCCGCCCCGCCCGGCAGCCGCAGTACGTCCCCGTCGATCCGCACGGCCTCGCCGCTCATCCGCCCGCCCCCTCGTTTCCGGTCACGTCACCTAGAACGACGGGCGCCCTCGCCCCGGTTCCGGCGCAGCACCTCCGGCACCCGCATCCGCCCGCTGTCGCGCACGCTCTCCCGCAGCCGGGTCAGCCGCGGCATACGTTCGCGCTGCTCACGAGAGGTGCGGTCCAGCTCCTCCAGCAGCCGCCGGGAGCGGTGCTCGGTGTCCATCTCGTCCAGGATCCGGTTGACCTCGGTCAGCACCGCCCCGTAGAGCTGCCAGGTGCGGGCGTCGCGCTGCACCTCCTCGAGGAGCAGCTGGGCGAGCTTGTCCCGGGTGGCCGCCGCCTGCCGCAGCTCGGCGGTCAGCCGGGCCTCGGCCGACTCGGCGCTGACGCTCACGCTGGTGGTGACCAGGACCGCGAAACTGACCACCGCGTCCGCGATCTCGGACAGCAGCCGCTCCACCGCGGCCCCCGTCTCCGGCGCGAACAACGGCTCCGGATCGCGCTGCTTGGCGAGGTCGGTGAGCGTGCGCGCCAGCACCCGCAGGACGACCGTGCAGATCTCCAGCGTGTCCAGCCCCGTGCGCAGCACCACCCGGTGCAGCAGGCCCTCACGCACGCGTGGGTTGAGCCGCAGACTGTCCTCGGCCTGTCGGAGGGCCGCGTCCACCTCGACGATGTCGTGGTCGAGCCGGCGTGCCTCGTACAGCCGCTCGGTCGCGTGCTCGACCGGAGTACGGCCCGCGGCCTCCTCACCCATCCGCAGCATCAGGCGCCGTACCCGACGGGCCAGCCCCTCGATCGACTCGCCGGCCTCGTCCACCCACACCGGCGGCGCCAGCAGCAGATTGCAGGCCATCCCGACGACCGCGCCGATCAGCGTCTCGACGATCCGGGCCCAGGCGGTGTCGCCGACGGTGGTGACGCCGAGCACCAGCATCGCGCTGATCGCGACCTCGGGGACGTACTCGTCGACGCGGACCAGCCGTCCGACCGCGAGCGAGGCGACGATCAGCAGCGCGAGACTCCACCACGTCAGGCCCACCAGCAGACTGAACGCGATCGCGACCAGGACACCGGCCACGACCGCGTTGACCCGGCGGATGCCGTTGGTGAGGGTGGCGTACAGGGTGACCTGGACGACCAGCAGCGCGGTGAGCGGCGCGGTCAGTGGTGCGGCCTCGGGACTCAGGCGCAGGGCGACGACGTAGGCGACCGTCGCCGCGACGGCCGACCGCAGTGTCTGCACCACCACGGGGTCCCGGCGCCGCTTCACGAACTCGACGAGCGGCGCCGTCCACGCACGTACATCTGGCACCTGGCGCTGATCCTCTTTCCTTGGCGTTCCTTGGCGTTTCTTGGCTTCGCTTGGCTTTGCTTGGTTTTCCCGGGCCCTCCCTGGCGCTCGTACTCCTTGCGGACCGTAACTGTCCGCAAGGAAACCTAGATTGTTGGCAACGGTCGAAGGACGGCACGAGGGGAGAACGGTGATGGCGGACCTCCGGGGTTTCGAGGTTCTCACACGCGCGCACGCCTATCTCGGTGAGGTGGTCGCCGGGGTGCCGGTGTCGGCCTGGGGAGCGGCGACGCCGTGCGACGAGTGGACGGCCCGGCAGGTCCTCAACCACGCGCGCATCGACCAGCAGGGTTACGGCCTGGCGATCACCGGCGGCCAGCCTGACTCGGACCCCTTCCACCCCGCGGACGCCCTCGACGGTGACCCGGCGGGCGAACTCGACAAGGCGCTGCGTCAGGTTGCCGACGCCTACGCCGGGTTGCCGTCCGGCGCCGGCCAGGTGCCGACGCCCCTGGGCCCGCTGCCCCTGCCGCTCGCCGCCGGGGCGGCCGCCATGGACGCGGCCGTGCACGCCTGGGACATCGCCGTCGCCACCGGCCAGGACCGGCCGCTGAGCGCGGAACTGGCGGAGGGGATCCGGCCGGCCGCGGACCACCTCGTCGATCGGCTGCGTGACGCGTACCGGGTGTTCGCGCCCGCCCTCACGGTTGCGCCGGACTACGACAGGGCCGAGGCCCTGCTGGCCTTCCTCGGCCGCGACCCGCACTGGACGCCCGCTTCTTCCTGAAGCTGCGGAGCTCCGGACGTTCCACGACCGGTCGGCCTTCACCGTGCGGGGGCGGCCCGGCTGCGGGAGCGGTAGCCGGCCACCTTCGCGAGGTTGCCGCACCGCTCCATGGAGCACCAACGGCGCCGTCGCGCCTGGGAGTCGTCGAGGAAGAGCAGGGAACAGTCCGGGTTCTCGCACTTCTTGACCCGCTCCAGCAGGGGACCGCGCACCAGGAGTACGGCGTCCCGGGCCACCGTCGCCAGCGCCGCCCGGACCGGCTGCCGCGCCGACCAGGGCTCGGGGCCCAGTTGGGGCGCGAGGTCGGGTCGGGCCGCCGCCGCGTTGACCAGCTCGGTGTCCACGGCCTCGGGCTGCCGCCCGGCCATCGCGGCTCGTACGACCCGGTACAGCGCCTCGCGCAGGACGCGGGCGTCCGCCAGCTCCCTGGCGGTGACGCGCGCAGGCTCGTCGCCCACCGCCAGCCCCGCCTCGGCGAACCAGCGGGCCAGCGCGGCCGGATCCGGTAGCCGCTCCAGCGGGGTGGCGTGCCGTCGGCCCAGCGTCGCCACGAAGTCCAGGCAGGGGCGGCCGCCGATGAAGGGGAACGCGAGCGCCGGGTCGGCGGGCGAGGTGCCGGTCATGAGCAGAGCGTACACCGGTTCATGAGGTGTCGTCGCGTCGGCAGAGCCTCTTGACACCGGTTGAACGGGTGTCGGAGAGTGACACCACTTCAACCGGTGTCAGTCGGATGGGCGGCTGCGACAGGAAGCAGGTGCGGTATGCGTGCGGTACGGATCGACGAGTTCGGCGGGCCCGAGGTGCTGGTGCCGGTCGAGGTGCCCGACCCCGTGGCGGGCCCCGGTGAGGTCCTGGTGCGGGTCGCGGCCGCGGGGGTGAACCGTGCGGACGCGCTGATCAGGGCGGGCAAGTACCACCGGGCCGGCCGGCCGCCGCTGATCCCGGGCGTGGAGGCGGCGGGTGTCGTCGCGGCGGTGGGAGAGGGGGTGACCGAACTCGCGGTGGGCCAGCGGGTCATGGCGCTGGACGGCGTCAACGCCCCCGGTTTCTACGCCGAGCTGGCCGTCGTACCCGTCACCCAGGTCACCGCGCTGCCCGAGGGCGTGGGACTCGTCGAGGCGGCCGCGCTGCCCGTCGCCTGTCTGTCGGCCTGGTACTGCGTGCGGCAACTCGCCCGGGCCGGCAAGGACGACACGGTGGTGGTGAAGGCCGCCGCCAGCGGGGTCGGCAGCGCGGCCGTGCAGATCGCCGCCGAGACCGGCGCGCGGGTGATCGCGCTCGCCGGGTCGGCCGATAAGGCCGCCTGGGCGGGGGAGTTCGGCGCCCACGACGTGATCGACACATCGGCCCACTCAGGGGAGGCGGAGGTCGAGGAGGTGCTGCGGCTGACCGACGGGCGCGGTGCCGACGTCGTCCTCGACACGGTCGGCGGCCCGGCGTTCGAGCGGAGTCTGCGCGAGGTCGGACACGGCGGCCGGGTCGTCGCGCTCGCCAACGTGGCCCTGGAGCCCAGCACCATCGACACCCGCGATTTCTACCCCAAGAACGTCTCCATCCTCGGCTTCCAGCTCACCAACCTCCAGATCCACGGCTACGATCCCCGTCCCGACCTGCGCGAACTGGCCGAACGCGTGGCCTCCGGGGCGTTCCGGGTCCCGGTCGAGACCGTCGTATCCCTCGACGAGGCCCGCAGGGCCCATAAAACGCTGGAGCGGCGGGACAACCGTGGCAAGATCGTGCTCGCCGTGGCCGACCTCTGAGCCGCGGCCGAAGACGGGCGGCCCGGGGGAGGAGCCGGCGGTGGACCTCACGAACGTCCTGTCCGAGCGGGCACGGCGGGCGCTGCGCCATGTCGCCTCCCGCTCGACGGGCCGGGCCGTCGCTGCCGACGTGCGGATCACGCTGAACTTCCATCCCGACCGGCTGATCGGCGGGCTGCCCATCCTCCGGGCACTGGGCCAGGACGGCGCCTACCACTCGCAGTTCGTCACCGGCACCAGCAACGGCGGCCTGACCGCGCACCCCGGCGGCGACCGCTGGCGCTGGGAGAGCCGGATCTTCGCCGGCGCCTACGACGAGGCCGAACCGCACGAGCGGCCCGTCTACGGCGCCCTGAACTTCCGCCGCCAAGTGGTCGGCGCCGCCCCGCGGTTCGGCTCCTCGCACTTCCGTCTCACCGGCGACGCCCTGGCCCGCGCCACCTTCTGCTATCCCGACAGCGCGGCCGAGCCGACCGACTTCGGGGTGGCCGCCGGCATGTCCCTCGTCGCGCTCGCCGAGGCCGACGAGCAGGACGCCCTGAACGACTACATCGAGGCCCAGGTCCACGGCGGTGTCACCCTTGCCGGGCACGTGGAGGCCCTGGTCCTGGACGCGAGCTACCGCGGCACGCCGGTCGAGGCCGCGGCCCGCCTGCTGCCCTGTCCCGTCGAGTGGCACCCCGGCTACCGGCTGACGGTGGCCGAGCTGCGCGAGCACGCGGACTACCGCGGACGGGAGTACGTGGAGCTGGGCGCCCGGATCGCCCAGGACGGCGTGGTCGATCCACGGATCATCGGGGACGCCGCCCGCACCGGCCGCCATGAACTGCAGGACCTCAAGATGGTGTGGCACACCCTCGCCCGCTTCGGCGCCCCGGAGGGAGCGGGGACGGCGCGCCGGGCGCCGGCACGTGGGTGAACCCGTCAGGCATGCCCGCGGGCTGCCTGGCCCGCGTGCGCGTCCCGATCACCCAGCGCTGCACCGTCATGCGGCGGGCCCGGGGGTGAATGCGTCGGTGGCGAGCCAGACCGCCTGGTCAGGCGCCAGCACACCGTCCTCCACCGGGCCGCTGGCCAGCAGCACCGACGCGTGCCCGGGCAGCGGGCAGGGGTCAGCGGAGAGGTTGACCGCGCACACGAATCCGGGTTCCCGGCGGAAGACCAGCACTCCGGCGGGGGCGTCGAGCCACTCCAGGTCGCCGTCGCCGAGCGCGGGATGCTCGTGCCGCAGCCGCAGCGCCGCGCGGTACAGCGTCAGCATGGAGCGAGCGTCCCCCTTCTGCTTCTCCACGCTCAGCTCGGCCCACGCCTCCGGCTGCGGCAGCCACGGCTCGCCCCGCGCGCCGTCCGGGCTGAAACCGTACGGCGCGCTCCGGCCCGACCACGGAATCGGCACCCGGCAGCCGTCGCGGCCCCGGTCGGTGTGCCCCGACCGCTCCCAGACGGGGTCCTGCAGCACTGCCTCCGGCAGGTCCTCCACCTCCGGCAGCCCCAGCTCCTCGCCCTGGTAGACGTAGGCACCGCCGGGCAGCGCCAGCATCAGCAGGGCCGCCGCGCGGGCCCGCCGGGTGCCCAGCTCCAGGTCCAGGGGGCCCTCGGGCCGGTAGGGCTCGTTCACCGTCCACCGCCGTACGACCTTGCGGCCGTAGCGGCTGGGATGGCGTACCACGTCGTGGTTGGAGAGCACCCAGGTGGCCGGCGCGCCCACCGCCCCGAGCATCGCGCGGGAGTCGTCGATGACGGAGCGCAGGTCCTTCGCGTCCCAGCTCGACATCAGGAAGTCGAAGTTGAACGCGGTGTGCAGGCCGTCCCGGCGGACGTAGGCGGCCAGCCGCTCCGGCGTGTCCGCCCATGCCTCGGCGACGAAGGACCGGTCGCCGGGGAACTCGTCGGCCACCCGGCGCCAGGCCCGGTAGATGTCGTGCACCTCGTCGCGGTCCCAGTGCGGATGGTCGACGTGCTCCCGCGGCCCGTGGTCCGCCCGGCGCGGCGGCAGGTCGGGCAGTTCCGGATGCTTGATCAGCCCATGGGCGACGTCGATGCGGAAACCGTCCACGCCCCGGGCGAACCAGAACCGCAGGATCGACTCGAATTCCGCGCGCACCTGAGGGTGCTGCCAGTTGAGGTCCGGCTGCTCCGGGGCGAACAGGTGCAGATACCACTCGCCGTCGGGAAGCCGGGTCCAGGCCGGGCCGCCGAAGGTGGAGACCCAGTCGTTGGGCGGCTCGGCACCGTCCGGTCCGCGGCCCGGCCGGAAGACGTAGCGCTCCCGCTCCGGGCTGCCCGGACCGGCCGCCAGCGCCGCCTGGAACCAGGCGTGCCGGTCCGAGGTGTGGTTGGGCACGATGTCCGGGATGACCCGGATCCCGTGCCGGTGCGCCTCCTCGATGAGCTGCTCCGCCTCGGCGACCGTGCCGAACAACGGGTCGATCTCACGGAAGTCCGCCACGTCGTAACCGTGGTCCGCCATCGGGGACCGGTACCACGGGTTGATCCAGACGGCGTCGACGCCGAGCCACTTCAGATACGGCAGCCGGGAGCGGATGCCGGCGATGTCGCCGACACCGTCGCCGTTCCCGTCGGCGAAGCTGCGGATGTAGACCTGGTAGATGACGGCGTCGCGCCACCAGGGTGCGGGGTGGGTGGACATAGGGGTGCGCGCTCCTCGCCTGTGACAACGCTTGCAAGCTTGCGGTCTGAAGGGTCGCACCGTCAATGCGCTACGTGCCGGTAACGGCCGTGACAGCGCTGCCACGGCTCCCGTACGCCTGTGCTAGCGTCCGCGCATGCCAGCCGATCGACGGCACCCCACGATGGCCGACGTCGCCGAACGGGCCGGGGTCTCCGTCTCCACCGTCTCCCGCACCCTGCGGGGCCTGGACAACGTCTCGCCGCCGGTCCGCGCCCGCGTCGAACGGGCCGCGCGGGAGCTGGAGTTCGCCGTCTCCCGGCACGCCTCCAGCCTGGTGACCGGCAGGACCGGAGTGGTCGCGGCGCTGGTGCCCACGCTCAACTCCTGGTTCATGGGCTCGGCCCTGTCCAGCCTGGGCCCGCTGCTGCGCGCGGCCGACATGGAGCTGACCGTCTACGTCATACCCGACCTCGCCGAACGGGCCGCGTTCTTCGAGCGGTTGCCGGCCCGGCGCAACGCCGACGCGCTGCTGGTGTTCTCCTTCGACCTCACCGAGGAGGAGAGCACGCGCCTGGACGACCTCGGGATGCCCGTGATCTACGTCAGCCAGCACGCCGAGGGACGCCCGAGCGTGTACGTCGACGACGTGGCCGGCGCCCGCAACGGCACCCGGCATCTGCTGAACCTGGGCCACCGGCGGATCGCCTTCATGCAGACCGTGGGCGCCACCGGGTTCGCCTTCAGCTCGCACGAGCGGCTGCTCGGCTACCAGCGGGCGCTCACCGAGGCGGGCGTCCCGCTGGACGACTCCCTGGTGGTGGCGGCCCGGGTCGCCGACGGACGCGGCGTCGCCGAGGCGCTCGGCGAGCTGCTGAGCCTGCGCGAGCCGCCGACCGCCGTCTTCGCAGAGCAGGACGAACTCGCCGCCGCCCTGATCGCGACCCTGCGCAGAGCCCGGATCGCGGTGCCGGAGGGGATGTCCGTCCTCGGCTTCGACGACCAGCCGGTGGCCGACTGGCTCGACCTGACCACGGTCGCCCAGTCCCCGGCACGGATGGGCCGGCTGGCCGGCGAACTCGCCCTGGAGCTGATCGGCGAGGCCGGCACCGACCACCGCCGGCACGTCGTCCTGCCGACCCGGCTCATCCCACGGGCCACGACCGCCGCCCCGCCCGAGCCGGAGAACGCGTCCTGACCATGAGCATCCCGCCCTGCTGGGAGTCCTTCCGCATCGCCGACCACGTCGCCCCGGTGATCATGATCCGTAGGGAACGGGCCTCGCCCCCTTCCGGGGTGCTGGCGCCGACCGCACCGCGGCAAGCGCGGCGGGCGCCGAACTCGCCCTTGTTCTCTGCTCCTTCGGCCGTGACGCACCCGATGTCGACTTCCCGCACGCCGACGAGCCCCGTGCCGCGGAGAGGGCCGGGGCCGTCTCGCTCCGCCCGGCCTTCAGCACCGCGGGGACCTTCGTGCGGCGACGGTTCGAGAATGGCGCCGGTGTGCGGGAGGCGTTCCGTACCCTGTTCCGTGATCGCACGCCGGGCGGGGACACGGTGGCGGCCGAGGAGTGGATCGACGCACTCGTCGCGGACGGGCATGACGTCGAGGACGTGACCGGCAGGGGAGGTGGGCGCACGGTGGTGGACTCCTGGGAGCGGGCCCGAAGCATCCTGGCGGGTGCGGACATCCCGCCCGGCCGACTCGCCCAGCTGCGCCCCCTGAGCGGCGGCACCTACAACACCGTCGAGGAGCTGCGGCTCACCGACGGCGTCCGCTATGTGCTCAAGGTCGCGCCGAACACCCCCGGCCTGCGCCACGAGCGCCGGTTGCTCGTCGCGGAGGCCGAGTTCTACCGGGGCGCCGAGCAGGCCGACGTGCCCGCACCGCGGGTGATCGCGCTCGACGCCGAACGCGAGGTCCTGCTGATGACCGCGTGCCCCGGCGACCCCTGGGACGACTCGCTGCCGCCGGTCCAACGGCCGCCGCTGCGGACCGAGTTGGGGCGCCAGGTGGCGCGGCTGCACCGGGTGACCGGGCCGGCGTTCGGGTATCCGTCCGGGGCGCTCGGTCCGCTCGCCGCCGACTGGCGCACGGCGTTCGCCGGAATGCTGGACGCCGTCCTGGACGACGCCCGCGAGTACCGGGCCCGGCTGCCCCGCCCCGTCGACGAGGTGGCCCGGACCGTCCGCTCCGCCTACGGCGCGCTCGACACGGTCACCGTCCCGCGCCTCGTCCACTTCGACCTGTGGCAGGGCAACATCCTGCTCGACCGCTCGGCGCGGGAGACCCGCATCGGCGGGCTGATCGACGGCGAGCGCATGTTCTGGGGCGACCCGCTGGCCGACTTCGTCTCGCTGGCGCTGCTCGGGGACATCAGGAAGGACGAGGTGTTCCTGGCGGGCTATCGCGAGGCCGGCGGCCGGACCGAGTTCGACCGGGGAGCTCTCCTGCGGCTCGCCCTCTACCGGGCCTACCTCTACCTGATCATGCTGACGGAGGTCGTCCCGCGCGGACTGGAGCACGAGGAGTGGCGTCAGGAACGGGTCGCCCCCGAACTCGTCGCGGCCCTGGACGAGATCGAGGATCTGGCCTCCAGCTCCGCCGCATAGCCCGCCGCAGAGCACCGTCTCTTAGCTCACAACGTGAACTAAGGGTTGGAGGAATGTCGCGCCGGGCCCCCTCGCGGAGGTATGTTGCAGCTCGGACAGGGTTCGGGAGGAGCCACATGGCGGGGCGGAACGGGCGCACGGTACGGGACCTCAGGCGGGCCAACCGCACGGCCGTGCTGCAGCGGCTCTACTTCGACGGACCGCTGAGCCGCTTCGAACTCGGCCCGGTCACCGGACTGAGCTCCGGCTCGGTGAGCAACGTCGTCGCGGACCTGGTCGCCGACGGGCTGGTCGAGGAGGCCGGCAGCGTCGACTCCGACGGCGGCCGCCCCCGCACCCTGCTGCGCGTGGCACCCGGCGCGGGCCACATGATCGGCGTCGACGTCGGCGAGACCCGCGTCCGCGTCGAGCTGTTCGACCTCACTCTCACCGAACTCGCCCGCGCCGAGCGGCCCCTCACCCAGCAGCGGTACGAGGTCGAGGTCATCGTCGGCCACATCCGCGACGGAATCGCCGAGGTGCTCGCCGGCACCGGAGTCGACGCCGGCCGGCTGCTGGGCGTCGGCATCGGCGTCCCCGGCATCGTCGAGCACACCCCCGACCGCGGTGCCGTCGTGCACGGGCAGACCATCGGCTGGGACGCGATCCCGCTGGAGGCGCTGCTCCGCTCGACGTCCGGACTCCCGGACACCGTCCGTTACTTCATCGACAACGGCGCCAAGACCCTCGGCCAGGCCGAGATGTGGTTCGGCGCCGGACGCGGGGCCCACAACGCGATCGTCGTCCTGTTCGGCTCCGGCGTCGGCGCCTGTCTGGTCACGCCCGAGGTGGAGCACGGCCGGGCCGTCGAGTGGGGGCATCTGACGGTACGGGTCAGGGGGCGCCGCTGCCGGTGCGGCGCGCTCGGCTGCCTGGAGGCCTACGCCGGGGCCGAGTCCCTGCTGGAACGCTGGCGCGAGGAGGGCGGGCGGCCCCCGGAGGGCACCGACGAGGAGACGGCGCTGACCGCGATGCTCGCCGCCGCGTACCCGGCCGAGGGAGGCACGGCCGACCCGGTCGCTCTGGCCGTGCTGGAGGAGACGGCCGAGTACCTGGGCGCCGGACTGTCCGACCTGATCAACCTCTTCCAGCCCGAGCGGATCCTCATCGGTGGCTGGGCGGGACTCCAGCTCGGTACGCGGTTCCTGCCCGCGGTGCGCCGGCACGCGGCCTCGTACGCGCTGCGGCACCCGGCCGAGAAGGTCACGATCGACCTGGGCCGGCTCGGTCCGGACGCGGTCACCGTCGGTGCGGCGATCCTGCCGCTCGCCGACTTCTTCGCCCGTGGCGGGCGGCGCCTGGAACCCGCTCCCGAGGGGCCGGTCCCGGCCTGGCGGACGGCGCTGGAGGAGCGCGCTCCCCACTGAGGCGCCGCGCGACGCGCCGGTCACGGCAGTCATCCGCGCATACGGACGTTTCGCGCGCCGCGCCCGGAGGTACTCGCGTCTCGCCCGACGAGGTGAAGGGAGTGCGCCGTGGCCGATCGGCGTGACACAGGCCAGGGCGGCGAGCCCGTGCCGAGGGATCTGCCGGACCAGCTGGTGCGTGAGGGTGAGGATCCCCTGGACATCCCGCTGCCGGCCGACGCGGAGAACGAGTCGGATACGCCCGACACCGACGAGGCCGGGACGGGACGCCAGGACGGCCCCCCGCTCGGCCACCGTCCACCCCGAACATCCCGCGCCGGACGAGTCCTCCGCCTGACTGCGACAGGGAGCCATCATGGGTATGGGCGACCGGATCCGCTCCTGGCCCGTCTACCGTCAGCTCACCGGCACCGACCGCACAGGACGGGGTGCCGCCGCGAAATCGCCGTACACCGAGAGCCTGCGTCCGCGCACCGACCGCGCGGACCGGGTGGTGCAGTCCGTCTGCCCGTACTGTGCGGTCGGCTGCGGCCAGCAGGTGTACGTGAAGGACGAGAAGGTCGTCCAGATCGAGGGCGACCCCGACTCCCCGGTCAGCCGCGGCCGTCTGTGCCCCAAGGGCTCGGCCACCCTCCAGCTGACCACCGGACCGGCCCGTGAGCACCAGGTGCTGTACCGCCGTCCGTACTCGGGTGACTGGGAGACCCTCGACCTGGAAACGGCGATGGACATGGTCGCCGAGCGCGTGATCCGCACCCGGCGCGAGACCTGGGAGTGGGAACACGAGGGGATGCGCACCGCCCGCACCATGGGCATCGCCAGCCTCGGCGGCGCGACACTGGACAACGAGGAGAACTACCTCATCAAGAAGCTGCTGACCGGCCTCGGCGTGGTCCAGGTGGAGAACCAGGCCCGGGTCTGTCACAGCGCGACGGTCGCCGGACTCGGCACCAGCTTCGGCCGCGGCGGCGCCACCACCTTCATGCAGGACCTGCAGCACTCCGACTGCATCGTCATCGAGGGCTCCAACTTCGCCGAGTGCCACCCGGTCGGCTTCCAGTGGGTGATGGAGGCCAAGAAACGCGGCGCCCGCATCATCGACGTCGACCCCCGCTACAACCGCACCAGCGCCCTCGCCGACCTGTACGTCCCGATCCGCGCGGGCACCGACATCGCCTTCCTCGGCGGGATCATCAACCACGTCCTGACCGAGGGGAAGGACTTCCGCGAGTACGTCCTGAAGTACACCAATGCCGCCACCCTGGTCAGCGAGGACTTCCAGGACACCGAGGACCTCGACGGCGTGTTCTCCGGACTCGACGCGGAGAAGGCCCACTACGACCCCTCCACCTGGCAGTACGAGGGCGTGCAGATCCAGCAGCCCGCGGGCGAGGCCGACGAGATGTACGAGGAGCGCACCCGCAAGGCCGCCGGCGCCGAGGCGCACGGCTCCGGCGGCGCCCGCACCGGGCACCGCGCCCCCACCGACGAGACCCTGCAGCACCCGCGCTGCGTCTACCAGGTACTCAAGCGCCACTACGCCCGCTACACCCCCGAGATGGTCGAGGACGTCTGCGGCATCCCCCGCGAGACCTTCCGGCGCGTGTGCGACGAGCTGACCCGCAACTCCGGACCCGAGCGCACCAGCGCCTTCTGCTACGCCGTCGGCTGGACCCAGCACACCACCGGCTCCCAGTTCATCCGCGCCGCGTGCGTCCTGCAGCTGCTGCTCGGCAACATCGGCCGCCCCGGCGGCGGCATCCAGGCGCTGCGCGGCCACGCCTCCATCCAGGGCTCCAGCGACATCCCGACCCTGTTCAACCTGCTGCCCGGCTACATCCCGATGCCGCACGCCCACGAGGACATGAACCTCGACAACTTCATCGAGACGACCCGCACGGTGAAGGGCTTCTGGGCGAACATGCGGGCGTACATCGTCAGCCTGCTGAAGGCCTACTACGGCGATGCCGCCACCCCCGACAACGACTTCTGCTTCGACCACCTGCCGCGCCTGACCGGCTCCCACTCCACCTACGACACGGTGATGGCCCAGCTCGACGGCGACTGCAAGGGCTACTTCCTGCTCGGCGAGAACCCGGCCGTCGGCTCCGCCAACACCCGGCTGCAGCGCCTGGGCATGGCCAACCTGGAGTGGCTGGTCGTACGCGACTTCTCCCTCATCGAGTCGGCGACCTGGTGGAAGGACGGTCCCGAGATCGAGAGCGGCGAGCTGCGCACCGAGGACATCGGCACCGAGGTGTTCTTCTTCCCGGCGGCCGCCCACACCGAGAAGTCCGGCTCCTTCACCAACACCAACCGCTGGGTGCAGTGGCACTACGCGGCCGTGGAACCGGAGGGCGACGCGCGCAGCGACCTGTGGTTCATGTACCACCTGGGGCGCCGCATCAAGGAACGGCTGGCCGGCTCCACCGACCCCATGGACCGGCCGATCCAGGACCTCGCCTGGGACTATCCGGTCACCGGCGAGCTCGAGGAACCCGTCGCCGACGCCGTCCTCGCCGAGATCAGCGGCCACGGCCCCGACAACGGCCCGCTCAGCGCCTACACCGAGCTGAAGGACGACGGCTCCACCCGCTGCGGCTGCTGGATCTACTGCGGTGTCTACGCCGACGGCGTCAACCAGTCCGCCCGCAAGAAGCCCGGCTCGGAGCAGGACTGGGTGGCCGCCGAATGGGCCTGGGCCTGGCCCGCCAACCGGCGCATCCTCTACAACCGCGCCTCCGCCGCCCCCGACGGCACCCCGTGGAGCGAACGCAAGAAGTACCTCTGGTGGGACGCGGAGGCCGGGAAGTGGACCGGCCACGACGTCCCGGACTTCGTGCCCGACCGCGCCCCCGACCACGTGCCCGACGAGGACGCCGAAGGCCCCGACGCGCTGCGCGGCGACGACCCGTTCATCATGCAGGCCGACGGCAAGGGCTGGCTCTACACCCCGGCGGGCCTCGAGGACGGTCCGCTGCCGACCCACTACGAGCCCCAGGACTCGCCCTTCCCCAACGCCCTCTACCCGTCGACCCCGCGCAGCCCGGTGCGCCAGCTGATGCCCCGCGAGGGCAACCGCTACCACCCCAGCGGCGACGAGAAGGGCGCCGACGTCTTCCCGTACGTCGTCACCACCCACCGGCTGACCGAGCACTTCACGGCGGGCGGCATGAGCCGCTGGTCCGAGTACCTGTCCGAGCTGCAGCCGGAGTTCTTCTGCGAGGTCTCGCCCCAACTGGCCCGCGAGCGCGGCCTGGAGAACGGCGGCTGGGCCACCGTCGTCACCGCCCGCAACGCCGTCGAGGCACGCGTGCTGGTGACGGAGCGGATCCGCCCGCTGCGGGTGCAGGGCCGCACGGTCCACCAGATCGGGCTGCCCTTCCACTGGGGGCCCAACGGTGTGGCCACGGGCGACGCGGCCAACGAGCTGACCTCCATCTCCCTCGACCCCAACGCTCACATCCAGGAGGACAAGGCGCTGTCCGCCGACATCCTCCCGGGCCGCCGGCCGCGCGGACCTGACCTGCCGAAGCTGGTCGCCGAGTACCGGCGGCGGGCCGGCATCACCGGGACCACCGGGACGGAGGTGCGCAAGTGAGCGAGGAACGCGTCGGGTTCTTCACCGACACCTCCGTCTGCATCGGCTGCAAGGCCTGCGAGGTGGCCTGCAAGGAGTGGAACGCCATCCCCGAGGACGGCCTGTCCCTGACCGGCATGTCCTACGACAACACCCAGGCGCTCGGCGCCTCCACCTGGCGGCACGTCGCCTTCATCGAGCAGCCGCGCCCCGACGGCCGTACCGAACTGCCCGTCGTGGAGGGCGGGGCGACCGCCCAGGAGACGGCCGTCGACGGCTCGGGCGAACTGCGCTGGCTGATGTCCTCCGACGTGTGCAAGCACTGCACCCACGCCGCCTGCCTCGACGTGTGCCCCACGGGCTCGCTGTTCCGCACCGAGTTCGGCACCGTCGTCGTGCAGGAGGACATCTGCAACGGCTGCGGCTACTGCGTGCCGGCCTGCCCGTACGGCGTCATCGAGCAACGCCCGCACGACGGCCGGGCGTTCAAGTGCACGATGTGCTACGACCGCCTTGGCGCGGGGCAGGAACCGGCCTGCGCCAAGGCCTGCCCCACCGAGTCCATCCAGTTCGGCCCGCTGGACGAACTGCGCGAGCGGGCCGCGCTGCGCGTCGACCAGCTGCACGAGGCCGGCGTCACCGACGCGAGGCTGTACGGCGACGACCCCGACAACGGCGTGGGCGGCGACGGCGCGTTCTTCCTGCTGCTGGACCAGCCGGAGGTGTACGGGCTGCCGCCGGACCCCGTCGTCACCACCCGGGACCTGCCGGCCATGTGGAAGCACGCGGGCGCGGCCGCCCTGTCCCTGCTGGGCGGGGTCGCGGCCTGCTTCGCGCTCGCGGGAAGGGGCCGGCGATGACCGTCTCGGAACGTCCGCAGCGCTCGGGGCGCAGGCGCCGGCGGGGCGAGCAGGCGATGGTGCCGCGCGCGGAATTCCAGTCGTACTACGGCCGTCCCGTCATCAAGGCGCCGTCCTGGGCCGCCCCCGACATCGCCGGGTACTTCTTCCTGGGCGGGCTCGCGGGCGCCGGGTCGGTCCTCGCGGCGGGCGCGCATCTGACCGGCCGTACGACGACCGCCACGGCGCTGAAGGTGTCCTCGCTCGGCGCGATCTCGCTGTCCGCGGCCGCGCTCATCCATGACCTGGGCCGGCCCGGCCGGTTCGCGAACATGCTGCGGGTGTTCAAGCCGACCTCGCCCATGAGCGTGGGGTCGTGGCTGCTGTCGGTCTACGGACCGGCGGCGGGCGCGGCGGCGGCGAGCGCCGTGACCGGCCGGTTGCCGCGGCTCGGGGGCGCGGCAACCGGCGCCGCGGCACTGCTGGGGCCCGCGGTCGCCACGTACACCGGGGTGCTGGCCGCGGACACCGCCGTTCCGGCCTGGCACGGGGCCCACCGTGAGCTGCCGTACCTCTTCGGTGCCTCCGCGGCGGCCGCGGCGGCCGGGATGGCCCTGGCGGTCGGTCCCACCGGCGAGAACGCGCCGGCGCGCTGCGCCGCGGGGCTCGCTGCGCTGGCCGACGCGGCGGTGGAGAAGGCCGCGGAGCGGCGGCTGGGCATGGTCGCGGAGACCTGGAAGGAGGGCAGGGCCGGAAACCTCCTGCGGGCGGCCCGGGTGCTGACGGCGGCAGGCGGGCTGGGCGCGGTGGCCTTCGGCGGCCGCCGCGGTCCGGCGATCGCCTCGGGCCTCGCCCTCCTCGCCGGCTCGGCCTGCACCCGCTTCGGTGTGTTCGCGGCGGGCGTGGCCTCGGCGAAGGACCCCAAGTACACGGTGGTGCCCCAGCGGGAGAGGCTCGACGAAGAGGGGGTGTGAGCCCTCGGCTCACACCCCGGTCCCGGGCCTCATCCGACTTTGCGTCCGCGCAGCGGCTCCGTGTCGGCTCCCGCTCCGTGCTGCAGGCCGTGCAGGAACTCCTCCAGAACCTCCGTCGCCGTGTGCTCGGGCTCCCAGCCCAGCTCCGTGCGGGCGCGGGTGCAGTCCATCAGGGGCAGCCGAAGGACCGCGTCGAAGAGGTGGGGTGAGGCGGGCAGCAGGTGCAGTCCCCAGGCCGCGGCGATCGCCCTGCGGGCCGCGGCGCGGGGGAGCCGCACCGGGCGCGTGCCCAGCATCTCGCCCAGCATCTCCGCGTCGACCGGCGGCTCCGCGGCCAGGTTGAAGGCGCCGCGTACCTCCTGGGCGAGCGCGAGGACGTACGCCCGGGCCGCGTCGTCGGTGTGCAGGGCCTGCACCCGCAGCCCCGGGATGTCCGGGAGGAACGGCAGCATCTCCGGACGCGCCAGCGGCCCCGGCAGGAACCGTCCGCCGAAGATCCGGCGCTGCTCGCTCGCCGACTCCCGCTTGAACAGGAACGCCGGCCGCATCCGCACCACCCGCACCTCGGGATGTTCCCGCTCGAAGGTGTCCAGGGCGCGCTCCAGATACGCCTTCTCCCGGCAGTACGCCGCGTCCGGCCAGCCGTGCGTCGGCCAGGACTCGTCCACCGCGCGTCCCTTCGGCCCCGGCGAGTACGCCCCGACCGACGAGGCGTGCACCAGCGTCGGCACCCCCGCCCTCGCCACCGCCTCGAACACCCGGATACTGCCGAGGACATTGGTCCGCCACGTCACCGCCGGATCGTGCGTGGGCTGGAAGGCCCAGGCCAGATGCACCACCGCGTCGGCGTCCGCGAACACCTTGGCCAGATCCGTGCGCTCCGACGCCAGGTCGACCGGGGACCAGTCCGTCCGGGGCGGGGACCACTCGGGTATCCGCCGGGCCAGCCCCAGCACGGAGCCGACGTCCGATTCCTCGGCCAGGGCGCGCACCACGCTGGTACCGACGTTGCCGGTGGCGCCCGTGACCACGATCCTGCTGCCCGTCGTGCCGCTCACGATCGACTCCCTTCCCGGGGGAGAGACCGAGTACCCGGCCCGTGCTGGGTTCATGACGTCGGAGGTAATCGACCCGCTCGGCGCCGCGCGGAAGCATGAGGGACGTACCCACCGCACCGGATCCCAGGAGGACGTCCATGCCGTACTTCGCCAGCCCCGCCGACGGTACGCGGCTGCACTACGTCGACTACGGACCGGCCGACGGACCCGTGGCCGTCTTCGTCAACAGCGCCTACCTGGGCTCGGAGATGTGGGAGTTCCAGGTGCCCCGGCTCGCCGAGGAGGGCCTGCGCTGCGTGGGCCTGGACCGCCGGGGGCACGGCCGCTCCGACGACGTGTGGGGCGGGTTCGACCTCGACACCCTCGCCGACGACCTGCACGGGCTCCTGGACCACCTGGACCTGTGGCAGGCGACCCTGATCGGTCACTCGATGGGCAGCGTCGAGATCACCCGCTGCCTCACCCGGCACGGCACCGAGCGGGTGGCCCGGGTCGCCTTCGTCGCCGGGATCGCGCCGGGCGTGGTGCGCACCGCCGACAACCCGGACGGCGTGGACCAGGACGTGGTGCTGGCCGCGAACGAGGTCTGCCGGCGCGACCGCGCGGCCTTCTTCCGGGACGGCGTCGACGCCTTCTTCGCCGTCGAGCGCCCCGGCAACGACGTGTCCCCGGCGTACCGGCACCACATCGTCGACCGCGCCCTGATCTCCACGCCTCGCTCCACGGCCGCCGTCCAGGCGCTGATCGCCGTCGTCGACGTCACCGCCGAACTCCCCAAGCTCGACCTGCCGGCCCTGGTGATCCACGGCACCCACGACACCTCGGCCCCCCTGGAGACGACAGCCCACCGGGCCGCCCGCCTCCTGCCCGAGGCCACCCTCAAGGTCTACGAGAACGCCGGCCACGGCCTCTTCGCCACCCATGCCGAGCAACTGACCGCGGATCTGCGGGAGTTCATGACGGACTGAGTCCGGCCCCCGGCCCCCGCCGACCGGGCGCCGCTCCTTCCGCTAGGCGGCGAAGGCGTTCACGCCCGTCAGTTGCGCGGACAGGTCCCACAGGCGGGCCGCCTGGTCCGGGTCGATCGCCCACTGCTTGACGCCGTTGGTGGTCGACTCGTCCGGCGGGGCGATCTCGGCGATATCGCAGTCCTCCAGGTAGACGCCGCCCAGGCCGTCCAGTTGGGGGGAGGTCGCCGCCCACACCTGGGTGGCGGCGCCCTGTTCCGGGGTCTTGAAGCCCTGCGGGTTGAGGAGGTTGCCGTCCGCGTCGATCCAGCCGCGTTCGATCATCTCCTCCTTGGGGATGTGCCGTTGGAGGGGCGTGAGGATGCCGCCGGGGTGCAGGGAGAAGGCGCGGACACCGGCGTCACGCCCCAGCCGGTCGAGGTGGACGGCGAAGAGGACGTTCGCGGTCTTGGCCTGGCCGTAGGCCTCCCACTTGTCGTAGCCGCTCGTCCACTGCACGTCGTCCCAGCGCATGCCGGAGAAGTGGTGGGCGCGGGAGGAGACGGAGACGACGCGGGCGCCGCCCGCCGCGATCGCCGGCCACAGCCGGTTGACGAGGGTGAAGTGACCAAGGTGGTTGGTGGCGAACTGCGCCTCCCAGCCCGGTCCCACCCGTGTCTCCGGGCACGCCATGATCCCGGCGCTGTTGATCACGATGTCGACGGTCCGTCCGGAGGCCAGGAACCGGTCGGCGAAGGAACGCACGCTCTCCAGGTCCCCGAGGTCCAGCTCGTCCACCTCGACGCCGGTCACACCGGCCAGCGCCTCCTCGGCGGTGGCCCGGCGCCGCGCCGGGACGACGACATGGGCGCCCGCCCTCGTCAGGGCCCGGGTCGTCTCCAGGCCGAGGCCCGAGTAGCCGCCGGTGACCAGCGCGAGCCTCCCCGTGAGATCGATGCCCCGCAGGACGTCGTCGGCGGTGCTGGTCGCGCCGAATCCGGATCCGATCTTGTGCTGTGCAGTGGTCATGCCGTGAACGCTACGAAGTGAAGTGCGCTCGAAGTCAAGCGGGACCGGGGCCGGATGCGGAAGGGCCCCGACCGGACGGGGGAATCTCGGTCGGGGCCGTCGAAGGGTGGGCACGGATGGCGGTCGCCTCTCGGCGAAGGGCTCCACAGGGCTTCAGCCGAACGATCGTCCCTGTGGGCGAATGGTGAGGCCCGGGGACACTGTCCCATCCGCACCCACGGCTTGTTCAACGGCGAACTACCTTGTGGTGTTCCGCCGTTGGGATCCTTGCGCGGTGATCTGCGTCACCCGCGCGCGGCGGCCGGAACGGTGTCCGCCCACAGGTTCTCCGCCTGCAGCAGCAGCGACCCGAGGACCGTCGTACGGTCCGCCCCGTACCCGGCCTGCTCCCGCAGCCCCTCCTGCAGCCGCCGGTGCAGCTCGCGCCGGGTTTCCTCGACCCGCTCGTCCACCTCCTCCTCGCCGGGCCCGTCGAGCAGCCGGCGCCCCTGCGCGTGGCAGGCCCGCGCGATCAGCTCCAGCAGCTGCCCGTAGGTGTGCAGCACCGGGGCGTCGGGCGCCGTGGGCGTCCGTTCGTCCTCGGCGGCGACCGCGAGGGTGCGGGTGAGTGTCACCACGTGGCCGGTGATCCGGCTCCAGCGCTCGTCCTCGCTGTCGGGCGGTATGTCCGAGGGCAGCCGGCGCAGCCTGCGCAGCGGCCTGCTGGTCAGGCGCAGGCTCTCCCGGCTCCAGCGGCGGGCCGAGCGCACCGCCTCCAGCCGGTGTTCGAGCCGGGCGGCGCCGTGCCGCCAGCCGCCCACGGTCGCCGCGTCCCAGCGCTCGTGCCGCATGTCGTCGGCGACCGTCCGCAGCATGTCCCCCGCCTCCTCGGCGAGGGTCGCGAGGTTCTCCCGGACGTCCCGCAGATGGATCGGCGGCAGCACCAGCGCGTTGACGGCGATCCCGATCACCGCGCCGAGCGCCGCCTGCCCCACCCGGTGCCCGACCGTGGCCGCAGTGACACTGCCGGCCGCGAGCGTGAACACCGCGGTGGTGGCGCCGTAGATGCCCTGGTCGCCGAAGCGGGACCAGTTGGACAGCAGCATGAGCACCGGCAGGCACAGCGCCAGCGCGCCCAGCGTGTTCCCGGTGACCGCCTGGGCCAGTGAGGCGAACACCGTGCCGGTGCAGATCGCCGCGAACTGCTGCGCCGCGCGCCGCAGGGAGCTGTACACGGTGGCCTGCACCAGCACCAGCGCCACCCAGGGAGCCATCAGGGCCATCGGGTCGTCCATGCCGTCGCTCGCCACGAACCACGCCAGCACCGCCGCCCCCGCGGCCTTCAGCGACTGCACGACCAGATCCCGCTCCCGGCCCGGCGAGCGCCAGGCCGCCCGCACGTTCCGTCCGACGCCGGTCCACTGCCCGCCCTGTGCTGATCGTCGTACCGCTTCGGTCACTCGCGTCATCCGGTGCGGGTAACCGAAGATCGGCTGACCACAGCAGCCCGGACACAGTGACGTGCCGCACTCGGAGCCGGACTGCGGGCCGTAGTCAGGCCAGCGGGCTGCCGTCCAGATCGGCCAGGAGGTGCGCGGGATCGTCGTACACCGCCTCCGCGCCCGCCTCCTCCAGGTCGGCGCGCGGGATTCCGCCGCACAGCACACCGACGCAGCGCACGCCGGCCCGGGTGGCCGCACGCATGTCCCACACGGTGTCGCCGACGAAGACCGCCCGTTCGGCGGGCACCCCGGCGAGCTCCAGGGCGTGCTCGACGGGCTCGGGGGCCGGCTTGCCCTCCTCGACGTCGTCGGCGCTGGCCGTGGCGTGGATCGCCTCGTCGGCGGAGAGCGCGCGCCGCAGGGCAGACAGTTCCGGGCCGCTCGCGGAGGTGGCCAGCACCACCCGCCAGCCGTCGTGATGGAGCCGTCGCAGCAGCCGGCCGGCGTCCTCCAGCGCGGGCAGCCGGTCGAAGTACTGCGCGTACAGCGTCTTGTGCGCGGCGCTCAGCTCGCCGTCCCGGTCCTTGTCCCGCTCCTCGCCCAGCACCCGGGTGATCAGATCCTCCGAGGGCAGGCCGACGGACCGGTGGATGGCGTGCATGGGCACCTGGTGGCCCGCCTGCCGGAACGCCTCCCACCAGGTCGCCACATGCAGGTGGTTGGTGTCCACGAGGGTTCCGTCGACGTCGAACACGGCCGCCCGTTCCATGCGTTCTCCCTTGCTCGCTCTTCGCTCGGGTACCACGTCACGGGCCCGCCACGCCCGCCGGCGTGCGCCGCCGGCGGGTCCAGGCGAGCAGGTCGTCGAGGGCCCAGGTGTTCACCACCCGCTCGGCCGGCACCCCGCACTCCTCGGCGCGGGCGCAGCCGAGGATCTGCCAGTCCAGCTGGCCGGGCGCGTGCGCGTCGGTGTCGATCGAGAAGAGCACGCCCGCCTGAACCGCGCGGCGCAGCAGCCGCCGGGGCGGGTCCAGCCGCTCGGGCCGGCTGTTGATCTCCAGGGCGGTGCCCGTCTCGGCGCACGCGGCGAACACCTCGTCCGCGTCGAACTCCGACTCGGGCCGCCCCCGCCCGGTCACCAGCCTGCCGGTGCAGTGCCCGAGCACGTCGGAGTGCTCGTCGCGGACCGCGGCCACCATGCGCCGGGTCATCGAGCGGGCGTCCATGCGCAGCTTGGAGTGCACCGACACCACGACCACGTCCAGCCGCTCGAGGAGTCCGGGTTCCTGGTCCAGCGAGCCGTCCTCGAGGATGTCGCACTCGATGCCGGTCAGCAGCCGGAACGGCGCCCAGGTCTCGTTCAGCCGCGCCACCACGTCCAGTTGCTCCCTCAGCCGCTCCGGCGACAGCCCGCGCGCCACCGTCAGCCGCGGCGAATGGTCGGTCAGGGCCGCCCACTCGTGCCCGAGCGCCGCGGCGGCCCGTCCCATCTCCTCGATCGGGCTGCCGCCGTCCGACCAGTCCGAGTGCAGATGGCAGTCCCCGCGCAGCCGCGCCCGCAGCTCCGCGCCCGCCCGGTCCCCGTCCGCCGCCCCGGCCTCGTCCTCCAGCTTGCGCAGATAACCGGGCACCTGCCCGGCCAGTGCCTCCTGGACGACCTGAGCCGTCTTCGGGCCGACCCCCTTCAGCGACTCCAACGACCCGGAGGCGGCCCGGTCGCGCACCTCGTCCGCGGGCAGCCTCGCCAGCACGCGGGAGGCCGTACGGAAGGCGCGGACACGGTAGGTCGGCGCCAGGGACCGCTCCAGCAGGAAGGCGATCCGGTCCAGCGCCTCGACGGGATCCATGGCTCCAGGGTTCCCCGGCCGCACGGATCTCGCACGGTTTGTGCCCGCTCACCCGGGGTACTGCGATGCCCCACCCTCAGCGACGGTCAGGAGGTCGGCGATGTCCCCATCAGCTTCCGGCAAGGTGGCCGTGGTCACCGGCTCCGACTCGGGCATCGGCCGCGCCACGGCCGTCCGGCTGGCCGAGGCGGGCATGGACGTCGGCATCACCTGGAACACCGACCACAAGGGCGCCGAGGAGACCGCCGACGAGGTGCGCGCCCACGGGCGGCGGGCCGAGGTGGCCCACCTGGACCTGACCGGCCTGCCCGAGGCCGCCGACACGGTCGACGAGCTGTGCGAACGGCTCGGCCGCCTCGACGTCCTGGTCAACAACTCCGGTACGGGCACCATGACCCCGTTCCTCGATCTGGACCTGGACACCGTCCGCGAGGTCCTCGACGTCGATCTGGTCGGCCCGTTCCTGTGCGGGCAGCGGGCGGCTCGGCACATGATCCGGCAGGGCGACGGCGGCCGCATCGTCAACGTCACCTCCGTCCACGAGCACCAGCCGAGGGTCGGCGCGGCCCCGTACTGCGCGGCCAAGGGCGGTCTGGGACTGCTCACCCAGGTGATGGCCCTGGAACTCGCCGAGTACGGCATCACCGTCAACGCCGTCGCGCCGGGTGAGATCGCCACGCCGATGACCGGCCAGGAGGACGGCGACGTGCACACCGAGCCCCGTCCGGGCATTCCGCTCGGCCGGCCCGGTGACGCCCGTGAGGTGGCCGCCGTCATCGCCTTCCTCGCGAGCCCCGACGCCGGATACGTCACCGGCGCGTCCTGGAGCGTGGACGGCGGAATGCTGCGGATGGGCCCGCAGGCGGGCTCGCATCTCGCCAGTGACGACTGGCGGCGGCCCTGAGCGGGCGGCCGTGAGACTGCGCACCAGCCACTGCGACCGTCCCGGCTTCAGCCGCGTCCGCTGCGGGCGCGGCTTCCGCTACCGGGACGAGACCGGCGCACCCCTGAAGGACCCCGCCCATCTCGACCGCATCCGCGGCCTGGTCATCCCGCCGGCCTGGCGGGACGTGTGGATCTGCCCCTGGCCCAACGGGCATCTGCAGGCCGTCGGCACCGACGACGCCGGACGCCGCCAGTACCTCTACCACGAGCGGTTCCGCGCGCAGCAGGAGCAGGCCAAGCACGAACACGTCCGCGAGGTCGCCCGCACCCTGCCCGAACTGCGCGCCAAGGTGGCGATCGACCTCGCCGGACGCGGACTGAGCCGGGCCCGGGTCACCGCCTGCGCCGTGCGCCTGCTGGACCTGGGCTTCTTCCGCATCGGCAGCGACCGGCACACCAGGCAGAGCGAGACCTACGGCCTGACGACCATGCTGCGCGAGCACGTCACCTGCCGCCGTGGTGAGATCGAGTTCGGTTACCCGGCCAAGGGGGGCGTCGAGCTCGTACGGGCCCTCGTCGACGAACAGGCGCACGCCGTCGTACGGTCCCTGGCGCGGCGCCGGCGTCCTGAGGAGCGGCTGTTCGTGTACCGGGACCGGGGTGCCTGGCACGATCTGCACGGCGACGACCTGAATGAGGCGCTGCGGCGGCTGTCCGGGACGGAGATCACCGCGAAGGACTTCCGCACCTGGCACGCCACGGTCCTCGCAGCCGTCGCGCTCTCCGTCCCCACCGCGCAGGCCCGTGCCACCCCCGCGTCCCGCCGGCGGCAGATCGCCCGCGCGGTCCGCGAGGTCAGTCACTACCTGGGCAACACGCCCGCCGTGTGCCGGGCCTCCTACATCGACCCGAAGGTTTTCGAGCTGTTCGAGCGGGACGTCACGATCGCCGCCGTGCTCACCCGGCTGGGCGAGCACGGCGAGTTCGGGCGTCCGGCCACGCAGGGCGCCGTCGAGCGGGCGGTGCTGGATCTGCTGGAGAGCGGGCGTTGACGGGTCGCCGTCCGCCTCGCGTTCTACGCTCTATTGCATGACCGAACAAGGAGTTCCGCACATCGCCCGTCCACGGGTTCTGGTGCTCGGGGTGTGCCCGGGCAGGCCGGGGCAGGCCCCCTTCCGGATCGTGGAGATCGACGGTCAGGTCATCGGCGAGGCCCGGGCCGTCACCGACGTACTGGAGGCCGCCGCCTCGTACGGCATCCCCATCCACGACCTCGACGACCCGGACCTGATCCGCTGGGTGGGAGGCGACAAGTACACCTGGACGAAGCACTGAGCCGCCGGCTCAGCCGACCGTCCACTTCTGGTTGGCGCCGCCCGTGCACGTCCAGATCTGCAGCCGGGTGCCGTTGGCGGCGTTGTTGCCGGTGACGTCCAGGCACTTGTTCGCCTGCGGGTTGACGATGTCCTGCGCCCCCGTGACGGTCCACTTCTGGTTGGGGCCGCCGGTGCAGTCCCACAGCTGGACGGTCGAGCCGTCCGCGGTGCCGTTGCCGGTGACGTCCAGGCACTTGCCGAGCGCCCGGATCGTGCCGTCGGAGCCCACGGTCCACTGCTGCGCGGCGGTGCCGTTGCAGTCGTAGAGCTGAACGGGCGTGCCGTTGGCGGGGTTCGCGCCGGCGACGTCCACGCACTTGCCGGCCAGGCCCCTGATGGCCGTCCCTGTGGGGGAGTCGCCCGTCGTGACCGACACCGAGTCGACGACCAGCTGCTGCGGGAAGGACGTCGAGCCGTCCGGGTCGCCCGGCCAGTAGCCGCCCACGGCCAGGTTCAGGATCAGGAAGAACGGCTTGTTGAACACCCAGGTCCTGCCGCCGAGATCGGCGGGGGTGCGCCGCTGGTAGACGGTGCCGTCCACCGACCAGGTGATCGAGTCCGGTGCCCAGTCGACGGCGAAGGTGTGGAAGGCGTCCGCGAAGGCCTGTCCGTTCGGCAGGGAGTAGGCGGCGCCGATGCCGCCCGAGCCGGAGTAGCCGGGCCCGTGGATCGTGCCGTGCACGGTGGAGGGCTCGAAGCCGACGTTCTCCATGACGTCGATCTCGCCCGAGTCCGGCCAGTTCACCGGCGTGCCCAGCATCCAGAACGCGGGCCACATGCCCTGCCCCCGCGGGATCTTCATCCGCGCCTCGACATGACCGTACTGGGCGGTGAACCTGCCGGAGGTGTTGAGCCGGGCCGAGGTGTACTGGCAGGTGCCGTACCAGCACTGGTAGTTGGCCGGGTTCTCGCGCCGGGCGGTGATCACCAGATGGCCCTGGCCGTCCAGGGCCGCGTTGCGGGTGCCGGCGGTGTAGTACTGCCGCTCATGGTTGTTGACGTTGTCGCCGGTCTCGGTCTGCCACTTGGAGGAGTCGACGGCGGCACCGGCGGGCCCGTCGAAGGTGTCGGAGAAGGCCACCGCGGCTGCGGCGGCCCTGGGCGGATCCGCGTGCGCCGCACCGGTCGCGGCGGACGCGACCAGCACGGCGGACAGGGCGGCGAACAGACATCGGCGCAGCAGTCGTGGGGAGGCCACGGCACTTCCTTCCATGCGGCGGCCGGGCGCACGGATGCGCCCGGCCGAGGTGGGGGGTGAAGGCGTCGCCTCTTGATTTAAGGAGTGAGATAAGGACACCGTCAATACCCTGGTACGGACCAGGGGTTGACGTGACCGGCTAAGCGCTCTTTGTCCCCTTGGCGGCCCGGCGCGGGACCCGTTCCCGTGCGTGCACCCTGCCCATCCGCCGCCCCAGGACGATCCAGCCGATGAGCGCGCCGCTCGTGTTGAGGATGACGTCGTCGATGTCGAAGGCGCGTCCGTCGACCAGCGCGCCCTGGGCGAACTCCACGAGCAGCATGACCATGGCGGTCAGCAGCAGCACGCGCAGCAGCCCGCGCGCTCGCGGCGCGACGACGGGGATGAGAACGCCGAACGGGATGCCCAGCAGAATGTTGCCGCCGATCTGCTTCACGGCGTCGCGCAGCGCCGGCTGTTCGATGTACGCCCGGATCGAGCGGCCCGGATGCAGATTGGTGTGCACCAGCGAGGCCGAGGCGGGCGAGGGCTCCAGCGTCAGCTTGGCCAGCACCACGGCGAACGCCACCATGAACCCGAAGGCGACCAGCATCGCCAGCAGCCGGATCGGCAGGGGCAGGACATGCCGCTCGCGCGGCTCAGGACGCGAGGCCGGCTCGGTCCTCGCCCTCCTCCAGAATGTGCCGCCCTTCACCGGTGCGCCGCTCTTCGCGGGCTTCGCGGCCTTCTCCGCTCTGCCGTTCTTCGCGGGCTTCCCGGCCTTCCCGGCCTTGTCGGATTTGGCGACACCCAGGCGCCATGCGGAACGTGGGCGCAAGGCTGCACGGGCCATCCGGTCCTCCAGTCTTCAACTTCCCTGTGTCGAAAGGCGGTTACCCCCACATCCGCCGACGATGCCGCCGTGCCCGGTTCCTGGGTGGTGCGCCCGCGCGGTTTTTCTTCCCGCTGTCGGGGCAACCGGGCGGTGAGCCGAGCGCGCCGCTCCCCGCGGCGCCCGCCGCGATGCTTGGATGCCGCGGAAGGACGGACCGGACCTCTCGCCGCGAAGGCGTGCGAGCGGAGCCCGAGGAGGTGGCGCATGACCCCGCGGACCGCGCTCCTCGCGGCGGCCGAACTGCTGGGCTGGTGGGTCGCGCTCGCCCTGCTGTGGCTGGTCCTCATCAGCACCGTCGACACCCTCGAACTCGCGGTCGGCGCGGCCTCGGCCCTGGTCGGCGCCCTCGCCGCGCGGGCGGCGCGACGGGCGGTGACCGGATCGTGAACGGCTGGCTGCTCGCCGCCACCGTCGGTCTCGCCGGCGGCCTGGGCGCGGCCCTGTGGGGCGTCGCCACCGGCCCGCTGCGCCGCCGCGTCGTGGCGCAGAACCTGTCCACCGCCCTCGCCTGCCCGGGCCTGCTGCTGCTGTCCCAGGCCTACCACCGGCCGTCGTACGCCGACCTCGGTCTGGTCCTCGCCCTGCTCGGCCCGGTCGGCACCCTGGTCTTCGCTCGGCTGCTCGCCGACGAACTGGCCGAGGACCCGCCGCGCGCCTGGGGTCTGACCTGGACGGTCGCCGGCCTCGGCGCGGCCGCGGTGACCGCCCTGTGCGTGGCGACCGGACCCAGCCGGGCGATGGTCAAACTGCTGGTCATCGGCGCCCTGCTGATCAGCGGGAACGTGATCGCCTCGCGTGCCCTGTCCGGCGGCTTCCGGGGGGTCCGCGGTGGCTGACGCGGTGATCGTCGTCGCGCTGCTGCTGGTCGCGGCGTCCGCCACGATGGCCGTGGCGACCCGCGACCCGATGCGCCAGGCCCTCGTCCTGTCCGTCCTCGGCGTCGTCCTCGCCGTGCTGTTCACCGTCCTGCAGGCACCGGACGTCGGCCTGTCCCAGCTCGCCGTCGGTTCCGCCCTCACCCCGCTGCTGCTGATGCTCGCCGTCCGCAAGATCAGGCGGCGCGGCCGGGAGAAGGAGGGCGAGCGGTGACCCGGCGCGCCCGACTGTGGGTCCTGCTGACCGGCGGCGCGGGCCTGGCCGCCCTGCTGGTCGCCGCCTGCCTGCGGCTGCCGCACTTCGGCGGCGACCGGCACCCCTACGGCGACCGCGCGGTCCACGCCTCCCTGGCCCGGCGCACCGCCAACACCATCTCCTCCGTCAACTTCGACCAGCGCGCCTTCGACACCCTCGGCGAGATGACCATCCTCTTCGCGGCCGTCCTGGGCTGCGTGGTCCTGCTGCGCCAGACCCAGGACGAGCGGCGCGCCCGCCCCGAACCCGCCGACGTGGCCCGGCCGGTGCGCCGCTACGCCCTCCTCGTCCTGCCCGTCGCCCTGCTGACCGGCCTCTACGTCGTCGCCCACGGCCAGCTCAGCCCCGGGGGCGGCTTCCAGGGCGGGGTCGTCGCCGCGACCGCCCTGCACCTGCTCTACCTCGGCGCCGACTACGCCGCCCTGGAACGCGTCCGCCCGGTCGGCCGATACGAGGTCGGCGACGCGCTGGCCTCCTCCGCCTACGTCGTCACCGGCATCGCGGGCCTCATCGGCGGCACGGCCTTCCTGGCCAACACCCTGCTGCCGTACGGCACCTTCAACACCCTCTCGTCCGGCGGCACCGTGCCGCTGCTGAACGCGGCCATCGGCATGGAGGTCGCCTGCGCGGTCGTCGTCCTGCTCGCCCGCTTCCTGGACCAGGCCGTCGAGATCGAGGAGGAGAGCGGGAGATGAGATCCGTGATGGACGTGCTGCCGTACCTGGTGGCGGTGTGGGTCTTCCTGACCGGCTGCTACGGCCTGGCCACCAGCCGCAACCTCATCCACGCCGTGGGCTGTCTGTCCGTCTGCCAGGCCGGCACCTATGTCCTGCTGCTGGCCGTCGGCTACCGGGACAAGGCCACCGCCCCCGTCTTCTCCGACATCAAGCCCGGCTCCCGCCCGGTCGTCGACCCGGTCGTCCAGGCGCTGACCCTCACCGACGTCGTCGTCGGCGCCACCGTCACCGCCCTGCTCCTCGCGCTCGTCGTCCAGATCGCCAAACGCCACGGCACCGTCGACCCCGACGAACTCTCCGAGCTGCGCGGCTGATGAACGACCTGCTGCCGCTCCTGGTCGCCGTCCCCGTCCTCGGGGCCGCCCTGCTCGTCGCCGTCGGCCGCCGGCTGCCCCGGGTCGCCGCCGAGTCCGCGGGCTGCGCGGTGTCGGCCGCGACGGCCGGACTCGCCGTCGTGCTGCTGCTCGGCTCCTCGCCGCCGATGGCGGAGTGGGTGGGCGGCTGGACGCCCGTCGACGGCCACAGCGTCGGCATCGTCCTGACCGGCGACGGACCCGGCCTCGGCATGGCCGCGCTCGCCTCGCTGCTGACCCTGGCGGCGCTGGTCTACTCCTGGCACTACTTCGACGAACCGCCGCGCCGCCACGCGGGCTCTTTCCCGGCGCTGATGCTGCTGTTCCAGGGCGGCATGTGCGGGTTCGCGATCGCCGGCGACCTGTTCAACATGTTCGTCTGGTTCGAGCTGATGAGCGTCGTCGCCTACGCGCTGACCGGCACCCGGGTCGAGGAGGCCAGGCCCGTGCAGGGAGCGCTGAGTTTCGCCGTCGTCAACTCCCTCGGCGCGTACGCCATGCTGATGGGCCTCGGGCTGCTGTACGCCCGCACCGGCGAGCTGGCCCTCACGCAGATCGGGCGCGGTCTCGACGCACACGGCGCGCCGGACGCGCTCACCGTCGCCGGCTTCGTCCTCGTCCTGACCGGTCTGCTGGTCAAGGCCGCGGCCGTCCCCTTCCACTTCTGGCTCCCCGACGCGCACGCCGTCGCCCCCACCCCGGTGTGCATGCTGCTGTCCGGTGTCATGGTCGAACTCGGCGCCTACGGCGTCTGGCGCGTGTACGGCACCGTCTTCGCCGGACCCGGTGGCATCCCGCCCCAGGACCTGCGGCGCGCTCTGGTGGTGCTCGGCGTGCTCACGGTGGTGATCGGCGCGGTGATGTGCTGGTACCAGCGGCACATCAAACGGCTGCTCGCCTACTCGACGGTCGCCCACACCGGGCTCTTCCTCATCGGCATCGGTGTGCTGACCCCCGAGGCCGACGACGGGGTCGCGCTGTACGTCCTCGGACACGCCGGCGTGAAGGCCGCCCTGTTCGCCCTCACGGGCATCCTCCTCGACCGCTACGGCAGCGTCGACGAGCACGCCCTGCACGGGCGCGCCCGCGCGCTGCGCGGGGTGGCCGTGATGTACGTCCTCGGGGGCCTCGCCCTCGCGGGGCTGCCGCCGTTCGGCACCGCGCTCGGCAAGGCCGTCGCCGAGGAGGCCGGGGGCGGCCCGCTGACCGTGCTGTACGTCGCGGGGAGCGCGGTGACCGCCGCGGCCGTGCTGCGCGTCGCCGCCGGGGTGTTCCTCGGCCTCGGCCCCACCCCGCCGGACCAGGGCGACTTCGAGACGACCGGCTCGGGCGAACAGCCGGAGACGGGACACCGCATCCGGCGGATCCCGGACACCATGACGGCGGTGCCGGCCGTACTGCTGGCCGCAGCGCTCGCCGTGGGCGTGGGCCCCGGCTTCGCCGACGTCGTGGCGCGCTCGGTGAACGAGGCCGGGTCCGGCGGGGTGATCGGGTCCGCGGAGTGGACGGGACCCGGCGTGCTGCTCGGCCTGCTGTCGACCGGGCTCGCCGTGGGCCTCGCCGCCCTCGCCGCCGTCCGCCCGAAACTGCTGACGTGCCCGGACTGGGCGCTGCCGCTGCGGCGCCTGCAGTCCGGGCACGTCGGGGACTACGTGGCATGGGTGCTGGTCGGGGCCGCACTGCTCGGCGCGCTGGCGCTGCCGGGAGTGCTGGGCGCCTGATCAGCTCTGGTAGGAGACGTGCACCTCCTTGAAGCCGAGCGAGTGCAGCAGCCCCTGCAGCATGTCGACGGTGTTGGTCTCGGCACGCTTGGTCAGCCCGCTGTCCTTGGCGGCCTCGCCGATGTGCTTCACCGCGAGCTTCTGCACCGCCTGCTCACCGTTGGGGTTGTCCGAGAAGAAGTCGCCGAGGCGGTCCAGCAGACCGCGCTGCTTGGAGACGGCGTAGGAGCGGTCGGGGTCGAGGGCCGGCTTGCCGAGCGCGGCGTGCGGCAACCGGATGGTGGCGGACGTGCGGTCGCCGTTGACCGTCACGTCGTCCTTGCCGACCTTGCCCAGGTCGACATAGGCGTCGACGGTGCCGGCCCCGACGTACAGGGTCCGGCTGCCGCGGATCGCGTCGGGCAGATACTTGGTGTCCTTCTCCAGGTCCACCACGACCTGGAAGTTGCCGGAGGCGGCGTCGTAACGGCTCATGTCCTGAATGGACTGCAGCAGCGCGGGACCGGTGCGGTCGTGCGTCTGCGTCCCGAACAGGTCCTTGAGACCGGGCAGCACACTCAGCCGGATCCCGGCGAAGAACACCACGAGCACCAGCACGACGGCGCTCACCGCCTTCGCCCAGCCGGGCATGCGCCTGGACACGCGCCTGATGGGAGTCGTCATGGCGGCGGTCCTCCTTCCTGAACTACTTCCACGGATGCCCGCCAAATCCCTTGGCAGACCGTGTCGTTGGCCGATCGATATCTGGTGGGGGGCAGACGGGGCGCACTAGCGTGGGAGAACTGTCCGTACCGGCACCCCTGGAGTCCCGGATGAGTACAGACAGCACAGCCCTCTCCCGCTGCCCCATGCACCGCATCGACCTCCCCGAGGCCGGTCCGCCCCGGCGCACCGCGCTGGCCACCGGCACCCCGGTCTGGCTCGTGACCCGCTACGCCGACGTCCGCCAGGTGCTCATGGACCACCGCTTCGACAGGCGATCGCTGCACGCGGACGACGCGCCGCCGCTGCTCGTCGTGCCGAACCTGCTGGGGGACCCGGACGGCATGGTCAACCTCGACGGCGAACCGCACCAGCGGCTGCGCGGCACCGTGCAGCGGGCGTTCACGCCCCGCGCGATCGCCCGCTGGCGGCCCTGGGTGGCCTCCGTCGTCGACACCCTCCTCGACGACTTCGCGGCCGGGGAGCGGCCGGCCGACATCGTCGAGGGGTTCACCCGTCCGCTGCCCGTCTCGGTGATCTGCCGTCTGATGGGCCTCGACCACCTCGACCGCGAGCGCATCCGCCATTGGGCCGACCACGCCCTCTCCGGCGGCGCGCACACGCGGGAGGAGGTGGTGGCCGCCATGGCGGAGTTCGCGGAGTTCGGCGCCGAACTGATCGCCGAACGGCGCAAGGCACCCGGCGACGACCTGGTCAGCGGTCTCGTGGCGGCGGGCGACGCCCTCGGCATCGACGAACGGCAGCTCGTGCGGCTGGTGTGCGGTCTGGTGGTGGCCGGGCACGAGACGACCATGACGGCGCTCGGCAACCTCGTCGTCTACCTCCTCACCGACCGCCGTGACGTCTACGCCGGTCTCGCCGAGGGCGAGGAGACGGCCGCCACAGCCGCCGAGCAGCTGCTGCGCGCCGTCCCGCTCAGCGAGGGCCGCGTCCTGCCCGGGCTGCTCCGGCGGGCCGTCGAGGACACCGAGGTCGGCGGTGTCCGCATTCCGGCGGGCAGCGTGGTCGCCGTACAGACCAACTCCGCCAGCCGCGACACCGCCGTCTTCCCGCCCGGCCCGCCGGATCCCTTCACCCCTTTGCCCGCGCCCACCGTCGTCTTCGGCGCCGGCCCCCACCACTGCCTCGGCGCCTGGCTCGCCCGCCTGGAACTCGGCCTCGCCCTGCACCGCCTCGCCTCCCGCTTCCCCGGCCTGCGCGCCGAGTTCACCCCGGAGACGATCGACTGGCGCGAGGGCCAGATGACCCGAAGCCCACGCACCCTGCCGGTGTCGTGGTGAAGCGGCACGGGGGGTACAGCCGCGTCGGCCGCCCCTGACCGACCGCTCCGGCCAGATCACCCGGCCACCGCACCGCCCCGGGCCCGCACGCCGGCCGGGCAGCACGTCCGCCGCCCGGCCGGAAGCCGCCGACACCGTCCGCCCGCACCGGGTCACCCGGCACGCAGTCCCCGGAGAGGGCATGCCGACAGGCACCGGCCACCTCGGCGCCCGCCCTCCGGGCTGACGACGGGAGCGGCCGAAAGGGGCCAGAGCCTGTTGCGACAGTCCCGCCTGCCCCGAGGTGCTCGACACGCTTCCCCAAGGGGGCACCCCACTCGCCGCACCGGGCACAAATCCAAGTACGTCCATTACGCGGGCTTGCACCCGGCACGCCGAGAGCACGCTCCCCAGGGGCCCATGACGCCACAGGGCTCGCCCTCCAGGGCGGACGACGGGCACGGCCGAAAGGGGCTAGTGCGTCCGCAGCTCCCGGTCGCCCGATGGGCGGGACCACCACACGCCCTCGCCGTGGGTGAGGCCGGGCAGGCGCAGCTCGATCTCGCGTACCCGGCGGGCCGGCAGCTCGCCGGTGATCAGCCAGGACGACGCGCCGGGCGTGGTTCCGGTGAACTCCGCGCCGTGTGAGGCGAGTTCGGCGGTCACCGGGGCCAGGGCGGCGAGCGGGATCTCCGTCTCGAACGCGTGGTACGGCTCGTACAGCCGCGTCCGCGCCTCCTCGAGCGCGCGGCGCAGCACCACCGGGGTGAGACCCCGGAAGTCGGCCGCCGTACTGATCGGCGAGCAGTAGCCGGAGCGGATCAGCGTCACGCGGTAGTCGGTGACCGGCGCGCCCGAAAGCCCGGTCAGCATGCCGGCGTGCACCGCGTCCTCGATGGCCTGGTGGAAGGCGCGGGGGAGTGCGCCCAGTTCCGTCTCGTACGTGAACACCCCGCCGGAGTCGCGCGGTCCCGGCGCCACCCGCAGCCCGATCGTCGCCCAGTAACGGGTGCCCAGGTGCCACGGCATCTCCGCGCAGGCCTCGCCCACGCCCCGCGGCCGCTCCAGGAACCGCACCCGGCCCGGCTCGAAGTCCGCCTCGACACCGAAGTCCTGGGCCAGCGTCGCCGCGATCACCTCCATCTGGACCTCGCCGTACAGCAGCAGCGCGGTGGCTCCCCCGGGCGCCGGCCGGGCGTGGATCAGGGGGTCCTGGTCGGCGAGGGCCAGAAGGGCCTCACGGAGTCGCGCCGCCTGCTCCGGGCGGCGGGCACGGGCCACGGTCTCCAGTGTCGGAGGCGCGAACTGCGGTGCCCGGTCGCTGAGTTCACCGAGCCGGTCACCCACCCGCACTCCACCCAGCCCGCCGATCGCCGCGATGTTCCCGGCGGTCAAGGGCCCCTCCCGGCCGACGACGTCCAGGCGGTGAGCCCGACCGGAGACCTCGGTGGTCCGGCCGTCGGCCTCGCGCCGCAGGAACGTCAGCCGCTGGCGCTGCGCCACCTCACCGTCGTACAACCGCAGGTACGCCGTCCGCTCGCCGCCCGGTCCGGGCCGTACGGCGAACACGGTGCCATGTGGTCCCACGGCACCGGACGTCGGGGCCGGAGGGATCAGGCGGATCACCGTGTCCACGAGACCGGCGATGCCCTGGCCGCCGAGCGCCGAGCCGAACAGGACGGGGTGGAAGGAGCCGGCGGCCGTGTGCGCCGCGAGGGCCTTGGAGAGGTCGTCGGCGGTCGGCTCGGGGCCGTCGACGAGCGCCGCGAGGATGCCCGGGTCGACCTCGGCGAGCCCCTCGGCCAGCCGCTGATCCGCGGCCGGGCGGGGTGTCACGCGCGCGTCGGGGGTGCCGATGCCCGTCACGTCCGTGAGCGGGGCGACGTACGGCGTCAGCTTGCTGCGGATGTCGGCGAGCAGGCTTTCACCGCGGGCACCCGCCCGGTCGATCTTGTTGACGAAGACCAGGGTGGGCAGCCGCAGCCGCCGCAACGTCCTCATCAGCACCCGCGTCTGCGCCTGCACGCCCTCCACGGCGGACAGCAGCAGGATCGCGCCGTCGAGCACCTCCAGGGCACGTTCGACCTCGGCGATGAAGTCGGAGTGACCGGGTGTGTCGATGAGGTTGACCTGGGTGTCACCGACGGTGAACGCGGCCACCGCGGAGCGGATGGTGATGCCGCGCTGCCGCTCGATCTCCCCGTCGTCCGTACGGGTGTCACCTCTGTCGACGCTGCCGAGCCGGTCGATCGCTCCGTGGTCGAACAGCAGCCGCTCGGTCAGGCTGGTCTTACCGGCGTCGACGTGGGCCAGAATTCCGATGTTCAGGGTGTGCATGCGGGGTCGAGTCCTCGAGAACCGTGGGCCAGTGGGGGCGCTGGTTGATTCCGAGGAGTCGGCGCATGCGAGGAATCCTGACGTGAGAGGACACGGACGGCGCCATCATGGCGCGCGGCCGGGGGCGGTCCGCAACCGAATATCCGGCCCGAACGCGGGCCCGTAGCATGAAGCCGTCCCCCCGTCATGATCATGCGAGGAGCGGATCGTGCGAGACATCTCCGTGTTCAGCGGCAGCGCCCACCCCGAGCTCGCCGCCGAGGTGTGCGCGCATCTGGGTGTGCCGCTCAGCCCCACCCGGGTCAGCCGCTTCGCCAACGACTGCCTCGAGGTGCAGCTGCAGGCCAACTGCCGCGAGCGCGACGTCTTCCTGATCCAGCCGCTGGTCAAGCCGGTCCAGGAGAACCTCGTCGAGCTGCTGCTGATGTGCGACGCCGCGCGCGGGGCCTCGGCGGCCCGGATCAGCGTCGTCATGCCGCACTACTCCTACGCCCGCTCCGACAAGAAGGACGCGCCGCGCATCTCCCTCGGCGGCCGGCTGGTCGCCGACCTGATGGTGGCGGCGGGCGCGAGCCGTGTCCTGACCATGACCCTGCACTCGCCGCAGGTGCACGGCTTCTTCTCCGTTCCGGTCGACCATCTGCACGCCCGGCGCGAGCTCGCCGCGTACTTCCGGCGCTACGACCTGACCCGCACCACCGTCGTCTCGCCCGACCTCGGCAACGCCAAGGAGGCCGCCGCCTTCGCCCGGATGATCGGCGCCCAGGTCGCCGCCGGCGCCAAGCAGCGGTACGCGGACGACCGGGTCACCATCAGCTCGGTGATCGGCGAGGTCGCCGACCGGGACGTGATCATCCTGGACGACGAGATCGCCAAGGGCAGTACCGTCCTCGAACTCCTGGAGCGGCTGCGGGAGTTGGGGCCGCGTTCGATCCGGGTCGCCTGCACCCACGGACTGTTCGCGGCCGGTGCGCTGAAGCGGATCGGGGAGCAGCCGGACGTCCTGGAGATCGTGTGCACCAACACCGTGCCGGTCCCGGAGGAGGAGCGCACCGAGAAACTGCAGATCCTGACCGTCGCCCCGGCGCTCGCCGAGGCCGTACGGCGCATTCACAACGGCGAGTCCGTCAGCGCCCTGTTCGACGCGCCGCGGAACGAATAGACATGAGGCGACGGAGTAACGCTCGGCATCTCTCCCGTCGTCCCGAGGCAGGGAGCTTCATAACGTCCCCGACGTCGCCTCCGGCTGCCCCAGGGCCGCGTCCAGGGTCGGATGGGCGGGCAGCAGCCGGGACAGGCCGGTGACGCGCATGATCCGCAGGGTGAGCGGGTGGGTGCACACGAGCCGCAGCTCGCCGTCGTGGTCCAGACAGCGGCTGCGGGCCCGGTAGAGCAGGCGCAGCCCGGAGCAGTCGAAGAACTCCGTCCGGCGGAGGTCGATCACCAGCCGGGCCGCGGGCTGCGCCGTCACCTCGTCCAGGTACGGGGCCATCTCCGTCGCGGCGGCGATGTCGATCTCACCCCGGAACTCCAGCACCGTGTGGCCCCGGTCCTGGTGGACGCGCAGATGCCGGGTGAGCGGCGCAGGCTCCTGCTGCACGACGACCTCGCCTCCAACCTGCTCCTGATGGTGCCCCCGGGTACCGAGCGGGCGCACATCCCTCCCCGCCCTGCAAGTTACCCTCGAACGAGTGAATTTGAGCATGTTCGATTGACATATGTCTTCGAATTGCGAGGAAGGATTGCGCCGGCGCACGCCTAGGACAGGGCGTGCCACGCCTTGGACAGCGCCTGGCGGAACTGCTCGGTCTGGTGTGCCGTGAGTTCCTGGACCATCCGCTCCTCCAACTCCCTTACGGGAGTCGCGTGTTGGGCGAGCAGCTCGCGCCCGGTGTCGGTCAGCAGAATCAGCAGTTCGCGGCGGTTGTGGGGGTTGCGCTCCCGGCGCACGAGGCCGCGGTTCTCCAGGGACCGCACGAGGTCCGCGATGGACTGCGCGGTGACGAACGAGTCCCGGGCGAGCTGTGCGGCGGACAGCCCGTCGTGCCGCTCCAGGACGGTCAGGGCGGTGTACTGCAGCGCGGTGATCCCGGACGGCTTGACCAGCTCGTCCAGATGGGAGCGCACCACGAGTTCCACCTGCTTGACCATGTAGAGCAGGGACGGAGAAGTCTTCGTAGCCTGGGTGTCGAGCATGGATCCAGCCTAGAGCATTGACAGGAAACCTGTCTGTAATGAAACTGCGAACCAACAGGAATCCTGTTTGTTGAAATCTTGGCGAAGAGGCTGAGGAGTGGTGATGACCACCTTCGAGATCGAACCCGGACGGCTGTTCATCGGGGGGCAGTGGCGCGAGGCCGCCGACGGAGCGCGCACCGAGGTGGTCGACCCGTCCCGGGGCGCGGTCGTCACCACCGTCGCGGAGGCGGGCGCCGCCGACGTGGACGCGGCCGTACGGGCGGCCCGCGAGGCCTTCGACAGCGGGACCTGGTCCGGGCTGAGCGGCCGTGAGCGCGGCCGGATCCTGTACCGGGTGGCCGAGCTGATCCGCGAGAACGCCGACGAACTCGCCCGGCTGGAGAGCCTGGACGTCGGCAAGCCCATCTCGCTGTGCCACGCCGTCGACATCACCAACGCGGCCAACGACTACGAGCACTTCGCCGCCCTGGCCCACTCGCTGGACGGCTCCGTGCGCGACACCCCCATGAACGCCCTCGCGTACACCAGGCGTGAGGCGATCGGCGTGGTCGCCGCGATCACTCCCTTCAACTTCCCGCTGATCCTGGCCGGCTCGAAGCTCGGCCCCGCGCTCGCCGCCGGCAACACCGTGGTCCACAAGCCGGCCGACGAGACCCCGCTCAGCGCCCTGTACATGGCCCGCCTGCTGCAGAAGGCGGGCGTCCCCGACGGCGTGGTCAACGTCGTCACCGGCGCCGGCCCGGTCGCCGGTGAGGCACTGCTGCGCCACCGCGGGGTCGACAAGGTCGCCTTCACCGGCTCCACCGCCATCGGCCGGCATGTCGCAAGCGTGGCCGGCGAGGCCCTCAAGCCCGTGACCATGGAGCTCGGCGGCAACGCGGCCCACATCGTCTTCGAGGACGCCGACCTGGAGAAGGCGGTCGGCGCGATCATCAAGGCGTTCGTCTTCAACACCGGCCAGTTCTGCATGGGCGGCCCGCGTCTGCTCGTCTCCCGCCCGGTCTACGCCACCCTGCTCGGCATCCTCGCCGACGCCGTGCCCGGCGTCCCGGTCGGCGACCCCCGGCAGCCCGAGACCGTCGTCGGACCGATGGCGGGGGAGAAGCACCTGAAGAAGGTCGAGGAGTACATCGACCTGGCGCGCAAGGAGGGCGGCCGCATCGTCTGCGGCGGCGAGCGCCTCGACCTCGACGGCGGCTACTACTACAAGCCGACCGTCGTCGCCGACCTGTCGAACGACTCCCGTGTGGTCCAGGAGGAGATCTTCGGCCCCGTCCTGACCGTGCAGCCCTTCGACACCGAGGACGAGGCGGTCGAGCTCGCCAACTCCACGCCCTACGGCCTGGCCTCGGGCATCCAGACGCAGAACCTCGCCCGCGCGCACCGTATCGCCGGCCGCCTCCAGGCGGGCATCGTCTGGATCAACGACTGGGCGATGCTCGACCCCGCGGTGCCCTTCGGCGGGGTGAAGGACTCCGGCTACGGCCGCGAGTACGGCCCCGAGGCACTCGACGCCTACACCAAGGTCAAGTCCGTCGTCGTCTCGCTCGACTGAGCCCGCTGAACGCGCCCGACAGCAAAGGGAGTCCGTACGATGTCCATCTCCACCCGCGCCGCGGTCGTCGAGTCCGGCGGAGCACCGTTCACCCTCTCCGAGGTCGAGCTCGACGAGCCCGGTCCCCACGAGGCACTGGTCCGCATGGTGGCGACCGGCCTGTGCCACACCGACCTCGGTGTCGCGAGCGGCGGCCTGCCCTTCCCGCTGCCCGGGGTCCTCGGCCACGAGGGCGCCGGCGTCGTGGAGGCCGTCGGCTCCGCGGTCACCGGTGTGGCGCCCGGAGACCACGTGGTGCTGTCCTTCACCTCCTGCGGTGAGTGCCGCAACTGCAACGGCGGCCACCCCGCGTACTGCGCGTCCTGGCTGCCGCTGAACCTGATCGGCGGCCGCCGCGCCGACGGCAGCAGCACCATCAGCCGGGACGGGGAGCCGCTGGGCGGCCACTTCTTCGGCCAGTCCTCCTTCGCGGAGCGGGCGCTGGTGGACGAGCGCAGCCTCGTCAAGGTCGACGCGGACGTCCCGCTGGAGTCCATCGCCCCGCTCGGCTGCGGTGTGCAGACCGGAGTCGGCGCCGTCTGGAACGTGCTGAAGCCGGTGACCGGCAGCACGGTCGTCGTCCTCGGCGCCGGCGCCGTCGGCCTCTCCGCCGTCATGGCCGCCTCCCTCACTCCCGCCACGCGGATCGTCGCCGTCGACCGGGTCGCTGAACGGCTCTGCCTGGCAAGAAAGTTGGGCGCCACCCACACCGTAGACGCCGGCGACACCGATCTCGGCGAGGCGCTCGCCGAGATCACCGGCGGGCAGGGCGCCGACGGCATCGTGGAGACCACCGGCAACGTCGCCGTCCTGCGCCAGGGCGTCGACGCGCTCGCCGCCCGCGGCACCCTGGTCGTCGTGGGCGCCCCGCCCTTCGGCACCGAGGTCGCCCTGGACGTCAACGGGCTGCTGGGCGGCAAGCAGGTCGTCGGCCTCACCCTCGGCGACGCCGAGACCCAGTCCTTCATCCCCTCCCTGGTGCGCCTGGTCAAGGAGGGCCGGCTGCCGCTGCACCGCCTGATCAGCACGTATCCGTTCGCGGACATCGACCAGGCGGTACGGGACATGGGCGCGGGCAAGGCGATCAAGCCCGTGCTGACGTTCTGACCCGCCTGACGCCCGACCGTGCTGACGTTCTGACCCGTCTGACGCCCGACCGTGCCGAAGGTCTGACTCAGTCGACCGTCAGGACCAGCTTCCCCGTGGTCCGGCCGGTGTCGCCGAGCCTGTGTGCCTCGGCGGCATCGGCCAGCGGGAAGGTGCCGGCGATCGTGGCGCTCAGCTTCCCCGCCTCCACCAGCGCCGCGATCGCCGCCATGCCGCTGTGCGAGGCGTCGACCAGCATCCGCAGCGCCCGGACACCGAGCCGCTCGGCCTCGTCGTAGAAGTCGCTCGACCCCACCGGCAGGATCGACACCACGATGCCGCCCGGGCGCAGCACGCGCAGTGAACGCGTCGAGGTGTCGCCGCCGATCGTGTCCAGGACGACGTCCACGTCCTTCACGGCCTCGGCGAAGTCCGTCTCCCGGTAGTCGATCGTCTCGTCGACGCCGATGCCGCGCAGGAACTCGTGCTTGCCCGCGCTGGCCGTGCCGATCACATACGCGCCGCGCGCCTTGGCGATCTGCGCCGCCACGTGCCCGACCCCGCCGGCCGCCGCGTGGATCAGCACCCGCTGTCCCGGTCGCACGTCCGCGTACTCCACCAGCGCCTGCCACGCGGTCAGCGACACCAGCGGCAGCGCGCCCGCCTGGACGTGGTCGATCGAGGCCGGCTTGTGCGCGAACCAGCGCGCCGGACCGGTGACGTACTCGGCGTGCGAGCCGTGGCCGAAGGGGTACGACAGCATGCCGAAGACCTCGTCGCCGGGCTGGAAGCGGGCCACGCCCACCCCGACCGCCTCGACCACGCCGGACACGTCCCAGCCCAGGACGAAGGGCGGTTCGCCCAGGAAGCCGCCGGTCGCGCGGTGCTTCCAGTCGGTCGGGTTGACGCCGGCGGCGCGCACCCGCACCAGCACCTCGTTCGTACGCGGCTCGGGCCGCTCCAACTCCACTTCCCTGAGGACCTCGGGACCGCCGAGGACGTCCTGGCTGATGGCTCGCATCGTTTTCACATCGCTCATGGTGAACCAGCCTGCCGGGGTCCGCCCGCCCCGGAAAATGGCACGATTGCCAACCTTCGATAGAATCATGCCATGAGTGATCAGCGGCGGGTGGAACGGGTCGTGGTGCTGGCCCTGGACGGTGTGTACCCCTTCGAGCTGGGCATCCCCAGCCGGATCTTCGGCGCGGCCGACGGCCGGTACGAGGTGCTGACGTGCAGCGTCGACGGCCAACCGGTGCGCAGCTGCGCCGACTTCACCATCGGCGTGGAGCACGGACCCGAGATCCTGGCCACGGCCGACACGGTCGTGGTCGCCTCCATGACGTCCTCGCACATCCCCGCGGAGCTGCCCGCCGAGGTCGCCGCGGCGCTCGCCCGGATCCGCCCGGACGCCCGGATCGTCTCCATCTGCACCGCCGCCTTCGTGCTCGCCGCGGCCGGCCTGCTCGACGGCCGCAGGGCCACCACGCACTGGCAGGTCACCGACGCCTTCCGGCGCCGCTATCCGCACGTCGACCTCGACCCCGACGTCCTCTTCGTGCACGACGGCCGCATCCTCACCTCGGCCGGCGCCGCCTCCGGTGTCGACGTCTGTCTGCACATCGTGCGCACCGACCACGGCAGCGAACTGGCGAACGCCGTGGCCCGGCGCTGTGTCGTCCCCCCGTTCCGGGACGGCGGCCAGGCCCAGTACATCGAGCAGCCGGTGCCGGAGAGCGGCGCCGCGAGCACGGCCGCCACGCGCGCGTGGGCCCTGGAGCACCTCGACGAACCGCTCACCCTGGCGGACCTGGCCGCGCACGCCCGGATGAGCCTGCGCACCTTCGCTCGCCGCTTCAACGACGAGGTGGGCCTGAGCCCGGGCCGCTGGCTGATCCAGCAGCGCGTCGCCCGCGCCCGGCACCTGCTGGAATCCAGCGATCTGCCCGTCGATCAGATCGCCGGCCAGGTCGGCTTCGCCACCGGCGCCTCCCTGCGCCAGCATCTGCACGCCGCGATCGGGGTGTCCCCACAGGCGTACCGACGCACGTTCCAGGCGGCGGCCGTCGGCTGAGCAGGTCGGGTGACAGCGGATCGACGGCTCATCGCCGTGCTTCCTGCTCAGCGCTCAGCGGCTGGCGTGCAGTGCGACCAGCAACTGCCACACCTGATCGGCGATGGCAGCCGCGTCCGAGTCCAGCAGGCCGTGCAGCCAGTCCGCCAGTACCCCGGCGAAGGTGGCGGCCACCGCCGAGGCGACCAGCGGGGCGTCCGCGGCGCCCGCGCGCTCACGCTCGCGCAGGCTGTAGGCGCGCAGATCCCGGTGGAGCACCCGGCCCAGCGGACCGCCGCCGCCCGGGGTCAGCAACTCGCGGTACAGACCGGCGTGCGGGGTGAGCGAGGCGAAGAACTCCCCGAGCGCGGGCGGCGCGTGGACCGGGTCGGGGCGGCTCGTCCAGGAGTGCAGCGCCTCCACGGCCTCGCGTACGACATCCGCGCAGGCGTCGACCGCCAGCGCCTCCAGATCGGCGTAGTGGACGTAGAACGTGGCCCGGCCGACTCCGGCCCTGCGCACCAGCGCCGCCACCCCCACCTCGGCGAGCGGGCGTTCGGCGCACTCCGCGAGCAGGGCCTGGCGCAACCGCGCCCGGGTGCGCGCGGCCCTCGGGTCCTCGGGCGCCGGCCGGGTCACCGCGCGATCAGCACGGCGGCCAGGGCGAGCGCGCCGGGCAGGGCCTGGGCGAACAGGATGCGGCGGTTGGCCGTGACGGCGCCGAAGACGCCCGCGACCACGACGCAGGAGAGGAAGAACACCTGGGCACGGTAACCCGTCGGGTCCGCCGCGATCAGGCCCCAGACCAGCCCGGCGGCCAGAAAGCCGTTGTAGAGGCCCTGGTTGGCGGCCATCGGAGCGGTCGCCCGCGCCATCTCCGGGTCGAACCCGTGCAGGGCCCGCCCGGGCTTCTTCTGCCAGAGGAACATCTCCATCACGAGGATGTAGGCGTGCAGGGCGGCCACCAGGCCGACCAGCACGTTCGCGACCGTCTGCATTGCTGGGCTCCGAGTTCTCCGAACCAACTTCCTGGACAGGTGTCCACTATAGCTGGACATCCGTCCAGGAAGTGACGGTGCCGCCGCGCAGCTCCAGTGCCCGTAACGCCAGCTGCATCTCGAACTGGGCCGCCGTGTCGTGCAGTTGGGCGCCGAAGAGATCGTCCAGCTGCCGCATCCGGTAGCGCACCGTCTGCGGGTGCACGGCCAGCCGCACCGCGACCTCGCTCGCGTTGTGCCCGCACTGCAGCCAGCTGAGCAGGGTCTCGGCGAGACGCTCGCGCTGCGGCGGACGGACCCGCCGGAGGGGTCGCAGCCGTTGTGCGGCCAGGGCGTCGATCAGGGTGTCGTCGCGCAGGAGCAACAGGGTCGCCAGATGGTCCTGGCAGCGCACCATCCCGGCGTCCCCGAGCACCCCCCGGCGGATCAGGTCCAGCGCCTGGCCCGCCCAGCGCAGGGACCGCGCCCCCTCTTGCAGGGCCACCGTCGGCCCCATCGCGGCCCGCAGCCCGTGCAGCGCCGCCGCCACGGCCCGCGCCCGGCCCGGGCCCTCGGGATCCGGCACCACCACCACGGCCGGCTGGACGTCGAACCGGGCCAGGAACTCCGGCGCCACGATGGGCTGCCGACCGCGCCGCTGACCCTGGTCGACCGCGACGACCGCCAGCGCCCGCGGCACCGGCCAGCGCGCGCCGTGCGCCAGCTCCGCGATGGCCTCGGCGGAGGCCGGGGGATCGGCCGTGAGCAGGTCGACCAGCCGCGACCTGCGCTGCTGCAGCTCGCCGGCCTCGTGCAGCCGCGCCTCCGTGTACCCCGCCGTGGTCGCGGCCGCCATCTCGTCCAGGTGCAGGAACAGCGCCTCGCCGAACGCCGCCAGCACGTTGCGCGGCAGCAGGTCGGCGTCGACCAGCGCGTTCACCCGCCGCCAGGTGACCCGGGCGCCGAGGCGCAGCGCCCACTGGAACGAGTCGAGGCTGCGGCCCTCCTCCGCCTCCCCGCGACCGATGCGCCGGTACGTCGCCTTCACCGGCTCCCAGTCCGTGTCCGGCTCGGCCATCCGCTCCAGCAGTCCCCGCAGCGCGTGGTCCACACCCCGGTGCACCCCCTGCAGATACGCGTCGTCGGCAGGCCGCGCGTACTCGGGGATCTCGGTCTGGATCGCCCGTACGACCTCCTTGGTGATGTCGGCGAAGAAGGGTCTGAGATGGCGGTGCAGGTCCGGTGGCAGGGCGTTGAACGGGCCGCCCGGATCGTCCTCGGTCACAGCGGCTCTCTTCGGCATCCGGCGACGATACCCGCCGGTAATACGGCGGGGCTTATCACCGGCGGACAGTCGTGGACCCGCGGATTGTCGGCCGGCGACAACAGGCCGGCCCCACACGGCCGTCTCGCGGCGCTCACGCGTCGTGCGCCGCGTACACCTCCTGCCCTCCCACGAACGTCAGCGCCACCCGCGACCACCCACCCGCACATCGCCGCGAGCGCCCGCCATCTGGTCGCCGACATGAACCGCAGCGCCTACCCGGCCGCCCTGGATCTGCTGCTGGACGCGGCGGCGGCCCGGCTCGCGGAAAAGCGGGCGCCGGAGACGATCACCGACCACACTGGACAGGCCAGTTGACCAGGACCGCGAGGAGGCCCGCCGCACCATGACCGCACCCGCCCCACGCACCCCCGAACAGCGCAAGAAGGACACCCTGCACCGGCTGGAGAACGACGTCGACGCGTGGGTCGCCAGCGCCGGCGCCGACGGGGGAGCGCCGTACCTCGTACCGCTCTCCTACCGCTGGGACGGTGAGACCCTGCTGTTCGCGACCCCCGCCGCGAGCCCCACCGGCCGCAATCTGCGGGCGACCGGCACCGCACGCGTCGGGATCGGCCCCACCCGGGACGTCGTGATGGTCGAGGGCACCGTCCAGACCGTGTCCCAGGCCGAGTTGAGCCAGGAGGAGGGCGACCTCTTCGCCGCCGGCACGGGCTTCGACCCACGCCAACTGGCCACGCCCTACCTGTACTTCCGCGTCCGGCCGAGCCGCATCCAGGCCTGGCGGGAGGCCGACGAGCTCCCGGGACGCGAGGTGATGCGGAACGGGGAGTGGCTGGTCGCCGACTGAATCGACGGGCGCGGGATATCCGACAGGGTGAGGGCGGCGGGACACGGACTGCCCCGCGCCCGGGACCCTTCGGAGGAGACATGCCACTGGTCGAAGCGGGTTACGTGGTGCTCGACTGTGCCGAGCCCGAGAAGCTCGCCGTGTTCTACAAGGAACTGCTGGAGGCGGAGGAGACGGACGCGACCGCCAACCGCGTCGAGATCAGGAGCGCCGACGGCTCCCGGATGGCCTTCCGCCGCGATGTGAACGCCACACCGCCGAGCTGGCCGCGCCCGGAGAACTCGCTCCAGGCCCATCTCGACTTCGTCGTGACGGACCTGGACGCGGCCGAGCGCAAGGTGGTGGAGCTCGGCGGGCGCCCGCTGGAGACCAAGGACGCCGCCGGGCCGTACGAGGAACGCGGGTACGCCGACCCGGCCGGCCACTCCTTCACCCTGCGCCGCACCACACCGACAGCCCCGAAGCAGGGCTGAGGCACAGGGGCCGCGTCAGTCCCGGCCGCCGTCGTCGGCGGCCGGCCAGACGCCCGTCGAGCGTTCGATGGCCTTGGCGCCGCCGCGGTCCACCGCGCTGCGCACCACCGCGAAGATCGCGCCCTGTACGGCGGCGGCCAGCAGGATCTCCCCCCAGCCGCGGTCCTTGTCCAGCGCGTCGGGCGCGTCCTCCTCGTGCCGGATCGCCATCCACGTCTTGCGGAAGGCGAGCCCCGCGAGGGATCCGCTCACCCAGCCGAGCGCGAAACCGAGCGGCTTGTAGGCGAGGGGCAGCTTCAGTTTCTTCTTTTTGGCCATGTCCTACTCCTTCGTCGTCAGGGGCGCCCGGTCGCGGCGACCCGCTCGTCCGCCGGCACGGGTCCCGGCGGGGTGCCGTCACCGAACGGCCGGCCGCCCAGCTCCTCGCGGTGATGGGCCGTCAGCCAGCCGGACAGGTCCGGGCCCAGGGGCACGATCCGGGTCGGGTTGATTCCGGTGTGCACCTGGTAGTAGTGCCGTTTGATGTGATCGAAGTCGACGGTGTCACCGAAGCCCGGCGTCTGGTAGAGGTCGCGGGCGTAGGCCCACAGCACCGGATTTTCCGCGAGCTTCCAGCGGTTGCACTTGAAGTGGCCGTGGTAGACGGCGTCGAACCGCACCAGCGTGGTGAACAGCCGGATGTCCGCCTCGGTGATCGTGTCCCCGACCAGGTATCGCTGCCTCTCCAGCCGCGGCACCAGCAGCTCCAGCCGCCGGAACACCCCGGCGCAGGCGGCCTCGTACTCCTCCTGGTCGGTGGCGAAACCCGCCCGGTACACACCGTTGTTGACGTCCTCGTAGACGTCCGCCATCACCGTGTCGATCTCGTCGCGCAGGGCCTGCGGATACAGGTCGGGCGCGCCGGGGCGGTGCAGGGCCGTCCACTCGGTGGCGAGGTCCAGGGTGAGCTGCTGGTAGTCGTTGGTCACCAGCTTTCCGCTGGGTACGTCGACGATCGCGGGCACGCTGACCCCGCCCGGGTAGCCGCTCTCCCGCCGGTCGTAGGCCTCGCTGAGGAAGCGGATGCCGAGGACGGGGTCACGTCCGTCGGGGTCGAGGGTGAAGCGCCAGCTGCGGTCGTCCTGGATCGGGTCGGCGATGCCCATCGACAGCGCGCCCTCCAGGCCCAGCAGCCGGCGCGAGATCACCGCACGGCTCGCCCACGGACAGGCACGGCTGACCACCAGCCGGTAGCGCCCCGCCTCCACGGGCCAGCCGTCCCGGCCGTCCGCGGTGATCCGGTCCGTGAAATGGCTCTTGGACCGCTTGAAGGCCTTCGTACCGTACGCCTCGTTGCCCCCGCCCATGCCTCCTCCTCCCACTGCGCCGGTGCTCTGACAACCGCGTTCCCCGAATTCGGCCGCCCGCACGGTGTGATCCGAACCGTCAGGGGCAGTCGGCGAAGGTGAGTAGGACATCCTCGGACAACCAGGCGGATCGAAGGACACGCGTCACGGTACTCGTGGCGCTCGGGGCCAACCTCGTGATCGCGGCGGCCAAGGCGGCGGGCGGCCTGATCGCCGGATCGCCGGCCCTGCTGTCGGAGGCGGCGCACTCGGTGGCGGACAGCCTCAACGAGGTCTTCCTGCTGGCCGCGCTGCGCCGCAGCAGAAGGCCGGCCGACCGGCGTCACCCCTTCGGCTACGGCAAGGAGCGCTTCTTCTGGTCCCTTCTCGCGGCCGTCGGCATCTTCGTGATGGGCGGCTGCTTCTCCTTCTTCCAGGGCGTCGAGGCGTTCCGCAACGGCGCCGAGGAGAAGACCAGCGGCTATGTGGCGGGCCTCGTCGTGCTCGGCGTCGCCTTCCTCGCGGAGGGCGCCTCCCTGCTGCGGGCCCTGCACCAGGTGCGCCGGCAGGGCGGCAAGGGCGGGCTGCGCGACCCGGCGCTGCGCACCGTGGTCGCCGAGGACGGCACGGCGGTGCTCGGTGTGACGGTGGCCGCCATCGGCATGGCGCTGCACATGGTCACCGGTCAGGTGGTCTGGGAGGCGTCGGCCTCGATCGTGATCGGCGCGCTGCTCGTGTACGTCGCCTACCACCTGGGCCGTGAGGCACGCGACCAGCTGATCGGGGAGGCCGCCGACCCGGAGGCGGCCGACCGGATCCGGGAGGTGCTGGAGGCACAGCCCGAGATCGACAGCGTGGAGGCGCTGTTCACCATGAAGACCGGCCTCGACAAGGCCCTGGTCGCCGCACGTGTCGACCTGGTGCCCGGACTGGACAGCGAGCGGGTGGAGGAGGTCGCCGTACGCATCAAGCGGTCCGTGGCAAGCAGCGTGCCGGAGGCCGACCAGATCTTCCTCGACATCACCGACCGGCCGGCCGAGGAGGCATGGGAAAGCCCCGCCGCGACGGGGGAACGCGGCGGGGCCTGACGCACGCGTGCCCGGCACTCACCGGAACATGCGTCTTCTCCCGGAGAATTTCCCCGAGATTTTCTCCCGGCCCGGTTCACCAGCGACCGGGCCGGGAGCGCGTCACCCGTTCGTCTCGTCCGGTTCCAGCACGAACAACGGGATCTCCCGGTCGGTCTTCTTCTGGTAGTCGGCGTACGGCGGGTAGGCCGCGACCGCGCGCTCCCACCACTCGTCCTTCTCCGCGCCGGTCACCTCGCGGGCCGTGTAGTCCCGCTTCACCGGCCCGTCCTGGAGCTCCACATGGGGATCGCCCTTGATGTTGTGGTACCAGACGGGGTGTTCGGGAGCGCCGCCCTTGGAGGCCACCACCGCGTACCGCCCGCCCTGCTCGACACGCATCAGCGGCGTCTTGCGGATCTTGCCGCTCTTCGCGCCGCGGGTGGTCAGCACGATGACGGGCATCCCGGTGTCCATCAGGGTCGTGCCCTTCGTGCCGCCGGAGCTCTCGTACAGCTCCACCTGATCGCGAACCCACTGCTCCGGACTCGGTACGTACTCGCCCTCGAGAGGCATGGCATCCGTCCCATCGTCGTGTTCCGGTACTCGACTGGCACCGTGCTGCAACACAGGTGCCCGCATGGTTCATCCCTATCGCACCGCCCGCGGAACCACACCATTACCCCGCGGGTCATCGCGTTCACCCGCACGGGCGCGGCACAGTGTCGACGACACCCACCGGAAGGGAACGCCCATGACCGTCACGACCCGCGCGGTGGTCGAGGAACTGCTGCGCCGCATCGGCGAGGGGGACCCGGACCGCATCGCCGAGCTGTACGCTCCCGACGTCGACTGGCTGGTCAACTGGCCCGAGGACGAGCACGGCCGCGCCGCCACGCCGTGGATCCGCCACCGCGCCACCCGCGCCGAGGCCGCCGCCCATTTCCGGGAACTGGCCGCCCAGCACGTCCCGGAGCGCGCGGCGACGCGGATCGAGCGGATCCTGGTCGACGGCGAGCACGCCGTCGTACTCGGCGAGATCCGGCAGACCGCCAGGCCCACCGGACGCCCCTATCAGGCCAGGTTCGCGCTGCACCTCACGGCGGCGGACGGCCGTATCACCCGCCACCACGTCTACGAGGACAGCCTCGCCGTCAGCCGGGCGTTCGGCTGAGGAGCCGACCCGTCCCCGACCACGGCCGGCCCGCCGGAGCCCGAGCGAGCGTCCTCGGCCAGAATCCCCGCGTCACCGATCTGGCCGAACTGTTCGTCGCCCCATAGATGCCCCGGGCATCTAATGAAGATCTGCACGACGCACTCATCGTCTGCGAGGTCTTCCATGACGGAAACGGAACCTGTGGCCTTTCCCCAGGACCGGACCTGTCCCTACCACCCGCCCACCGGCTACGACGCCCTGCGTGCCGCCCGCCCGCTCACCCGCATCACCCTCTACGACGGCCGTCCCGCCTGGCTGGTGACCGGACACGCCCTGGCCCGCCAACTGCTCGCCGACCCCCGCCTGTCGACCGACCGCAACCATCCCGGCTTCCCGGCGCCCACCGAGCGCTTCGCGGCGGTGAAGAACCGGCGGGTCGCGCTGCTCGGCGTCGACGACCCCGAGCACCATGCCCAGCGGCGCATGATGGTGCCCAGCTTCACCCTCCGGCGCGCCGCCGAACTGCGGCCGCGGATCCAGCGGATCGTCGACGGGCTGCTGGACGCGATGACCGAGAAGGGGCCGCCCGCCGAGCTGGTGAGCGCCTTCGCCCTCCCCGTGCCGTCGATGGTGATCTGCGAACTGCTCGGCGTCCCGTACGAGGACCACGACTTCTTCGAGGCGCAGTCACGGCGTCTGCTGCGTGGCCCCGCGGTCACGGACGTCCAGGACGCACGCGACCAACTGGACGGCTACTTCGAGGAGTTGATCGACCACAAGCAGAAGCAGTCCGAGCCCGGCGACGGGGTGCTGGACGAACTCGTCCACGGGCAGTTGCGCGAGGGCGTGCTGGACCGCCGGGGAGTCATCTCGTTCGCGACCATCCTGCTGGTCGCGGGCCATGAGACGACCGCCAACATGATCTCGCTGGGCACCTTCACCCTCCTCCAGCACCCGCGGCAACTGGCCGAGTTGCGGGCCGACCCGGGGCTGCTCCCGGACGCCGTCGAGGAGTTGCTGCGTCTGCTGTCCATCGCGGACGGGCTGCTGCGCAGGGCCACGGAGGACATCGAGGCCGGCTCCACGACCATCCGGGCCGGTGACGGCGTGGTCTTCTCCACCTCGGTCATCAACCGCGACGCGGACGTCTACCCCGCCCCCGACACCCTCGACTGGCACCGTCCCGCCCGTCACCATGTCGCCTTCGGCTTCGGCATCCACCAGTGCCTCGGCCAGAACCTGGCCCGTGCCGAGCTGGAGATCGCCCTGCACACCCTCTTCGACCGGCTGCCCGGACTGCGGCTGGCCGCCCCGCCCGAGGAGATCCCCTTCAAGCCCGGCGACACCATCCAGGGGATGCTGGAACTCCCCGTGACCTGGTAAGAGGCTCGAGGCCATGCACACCGACACCCGTATAGAGATCGACAGGGACGTCTGCATCGGCGCGGGCCAGTGCGCCCTCGCCGCCCCGAAGGTCTTCACCCAGGACGACGACGGCCTCAGCACGCTGCTGCCGGGCCGCGAGGACGGCGGCGGCGACCCGATGGTCCGTGAGGCCGCCCGTGCCTGCCCGGTGAGCGCCATCACTGTGGCCGAGAGGTGAGGCTCAGCCGGCTCGCACCAGCAGCCGCGCCGCCGCACGGGCCTCGCGCGCGGGCTCGGTCTCCCCGGTGATGCCCGCTGTGACCATGGCGCCCTCCGCCAGCAGGAACAGCTGCCCGGCCAGCGTGCCGGGCAGCCCCGCGTCCGCCACCAGCCCGGCGAGGTAGCCGCGGAACGCCTGTTTGTGCGCCCGCACCTGGCCCGCCACCCGGGTCGACGTGGCGCCCAGCTCGCCGTAGGAGTTGATCCACGCGCACCCGCGGAAGCCGTCCTCCCCGAACCACTCCTCCAGCCAGTCGAACACCGCGAGGATCCGCTCCCGGGGATCCTCGCGCCGCGCCACGAACGCGGCCAGCCGATCCCGCCAGCGCACGTCCCGCCGCTCCAGATACGCCTCCACCAACTGCTCCTTCGCCGGGAACAGCTGGTAGAGCCGCTTGAGGGAGACCCCGGAGGCGCCCCGGATGTCGTCCATGCCGACGGCCTGGACGCCCCGCCCGTAGAACAACTCCTCGGCGGCGTCCAGCGCCTGCTCCCGGGCGACTGCGCTGTCCATGACGGCCATGCGGTGTGCGACCTCCTCGTGCGCGGCGTTCCTTGACGTGAGAACGAGCGTTCTCCTATGGTAGCAGCCGAGCCGGAGAACGCCCGTTCTCCGCCGCTGCCCGTCCATCCGCCGAGGAGGAACCCATGGCCGCCGACCGTCCGCCCCTGCCCCCGTTCACCCGCGAGACCGCGGCACAGAAGGTCCAGGCCGCCGAGGACGCCTGGAACACCCGCGACCCGCACAAGGTGGCGCTCGCCTACTCGGAGGACTCGGTCTGGCGCAACCGCGACACCTTCGTCACCGGACGCGCCGAGATCGTCGGCTTCCTCACCGCGAAGTGGGAGCGCGAGCTGGACTACGCCCTGCGCAAGGACCTGTGGGCCTTCGACGGCAACCGCATCGCCGTCCGCTTCCAGTACGAGTGCCGCGACGCCGACGGCCAGTGGTGGCGCTCCTACGGCAACGAGCTCTGGGAGTTCGACGCACACGGACTGATGACCCGGCGCGAGGCCAGCATCAACGACGTGCCCATCGAGGAGAAGCAGCGCCGCATCCACGGCCCGCGCCCCGAGGCCGAACGCGGGGAGAGCTTCCCGCTTCAGTAGGGACTCCGTTCAGCCGGGCTGCCGTTCAGCAGGGCAGTAGGGTCTCGGGATGACCGAACAGGCCGAAAGGCCCTTCCTCTACGTCGTCGTCTGTGCCGCCGGGATCGCCGCGGACGTGGGCAGGCTGATCACCGCCGCGCAGGAACGGGACTGGGAGGTCGGCGTCATCGCCACCCCGGTCGCCATGAACGGCTTCTTCGACACCGCGGCCGTCGAGGCGCGCACCGGCCGGCCCATACGCTCCGCCTGGCGCAACCCCGGCGACCCGCGCCCCTTTCCGCCCCCGGACGCGGTCGTGGTCGCGCCGGCCACCTTCAACACGGTCAACAAGTGGGCGGCCGGCCTCGCCGACACCCTCGCCGTGGCCACCCTCTGCGAGTCCTACGGCCTCGGCGTCCCGGTCGCCGTCCTCCCGTGCGTGGCCGACTCCCTGGCCGCCCATCCCGCCTACCGGGACAGCCTGATCCGGCTGCGCGCCATGGGCGTCCGGTTCGGCGAGCCGTACTCCGGCGAGGCGGGAGAGGACGGCGCACGACCGGAGTTCGGCTGGGAGACGGCGCTGGACCTGCTCGGGCGACGATGACGTTCAGCCCTCCGGCACGAGGACGTACGCTCCCCTCGGGTACCCCCATACCGAAGGCAGGAGCGGCAACGATGCAGTACGTGAAGCTCGGTTCGACGGGCCTGGACGTCTCGAGGATCTGTCTGGGCTGCATGACCTACGGCCTGCCCGACCGAGGCACGCACGAGTGGACGCTCGACGAGGAGGCGTCCCGGCCGTTGATCCGGCAGGCGCTCGACGCCGGGATCAACTTCTTCGACACGGCCAACGTCTACTCGGACGGCACCAGCGAGGAGATCGTCGGCAAGGCGCTGCGCGACTTCGCGAACCGCGACGAGATCGTGCTCGCCACGAAGGTGCACGGCCGGACCCGGCCCGGCCCCAACGGCGCCGGCCTGTCCCGCAAGGCGATCCTGAGCGAGCTCGACCACAGCCTCAGCCGGCTCGGCACCGACTACGTCGACCTGTACCAGATCCACCGCTTCGACCCGCACACCCCGGTCGAGGAGACCATGGAGACCCTGCACGACGTGGTCAAGGCGGGCAAGGTCCGCTACATCGGGGCCAGTTCGATGTTCGCCTGGCAGTTCTCCAAGATGCAGTACGTCGCCGAGCGGCACGGCTGGACGAAGTTCGTGTCCATGCAGAACCACTACAACCTCCTCTACCGCGAGGAGGAGCGCGAGATGCTGCCCCTCTGCGCCGACCAGGGCGTTGGCGTGCTGCCCTGGAGCCCGCTGGCCCGTGGCCGGCTCACCCGGGACTGGGGCACCGTCACCGAGCGCAGCGCGGGCGACAACTTCGGCAGCCGTCTGTACCCGGACAGCGACCGCACCGTCGTCGAGGCCGTGACCCGCATCGCGGACGACCGGGGCGTGCCGCGCGCCCAGGTCGCCCTGGCCTGGCTGCTGCACCAGGACACGGTGGCGGCCCCGATCGTCGGCGCCGCCAAGCCGCACCACATCGAGGACGCGGTGGCCGCGGTCGACCTCGAGCTCAGCGACAAGGAGATCGAGGAACTCCAGCAGCCCTACACCCCGCACCCGATCGTCGGGCACAGCTGACCGGTGCGGATCCGGCCCGTGGGATTCGCCTAGTGGGGCCCCTGAGGTGCGAACTCCGTGCCGCACGGGCCCGCCCCCTCGCTCTCGGCGAGCCGCACGGGCTCGCCGCTCATGGTGAGCGTGCGGTAGTAGACCCCGATGCGCTCGGCCGAGCGGCCCACGTAGTGGCCGATGAACGAGCGGCGGAACCGGTCGGCCGTGCGGTTGGGCTGGGAGCCGTGCACCAGGCTGCCGTTGAAGAACAGGACGTCCCCCGGCGCCATGTCGACCGGCACGGCCGCGAGACCCGGCGGCGGAGGGACGTACTCCCGGGCGAACGACACATCGCGGTCCGCCTCCTCCGGACAGAACAGGTCCATGAGGTGGGTGCCGGGTACCACCTCGAGACCGCCGTTGTCCCGGTCGATCACGTCACAGGCCACCCACGCCGCCACACAGGTGCCCGGCTCCACCCGCAGATAGAAGTTGTCCTGGTGCAGCGCCTGCCCCCGGGCCCCCGGCGGCTTGAAGTAGAACATGCTCTGCGCGGCCAGCACCTCCTCGCCCAGCAGGGCCTCAAGCACCGTCCGCAGCCGCGCGTCGAGCAGCACGCTCCGCGCGAGGTCGTCGATCTCGTGCGGGTGCATCACCCTCGGGTACGCGGCGAGCGGATCCTCCGACTCCCGCGGCTCGAAGTGTCCCGGCACCGGCCCGCCCGCGTGCAGCGCCGCGAACCGCTCACGCAGCCGCTCGATCTCGTCGTGTCCGAACAGCCCGCGCACCACCGTGAAGCCGTCCTGCGCGAACCGCCGCAGTCCGTCCTGGGTCAGGATCTCCGCGCCGGACGCGTCCTTGTCCGTGACTGTCATCAGTTCCCTCCTCGGTCGGGTTCCTCCCTCTGGTCACGTTAGGCTGCGGCCCTCACCAGGAGGATGCCCGTGAAGGCTGACCACTTGCCCGGGACTGCTGCGCCGCCGCCCGGTCTGGTCGTGATCGGCCACTACGACGAAGGCCCGGGCTACGCCATCAACCGGCCCCGTGGCGCGCGCAGCTGGCTGTTCACCTGGACGACCGGCGGAAGGGGCCGGCTGCGCCAGGGCGACGCGGAGGCGGGTGCCCGCGCCGGGGACCTGGTGGTGCTCGCCCCGGGCGTCGGGCACCAGTACGGCGTCGAACCGGGCGCCTCCGGCTGGCGGTTCTGGTGGGCCCACTGTCAGGCACGGCCCTCCTGGACGCCGTGGCTGCGCCCGTACGGCACCGGGGACGGGCTGTACGCCGTCACGCCGACCCCGGCCGCACTGCACGGCCGCGTCGAGGCGGCGTTCCGCCGGATGCTTGCCGACGCCCGTTGGACGGGAACCGAGGCGCCGCCCGCCGCCGCGCCGGACGACGACCGGGTCGCCGTGGCGCACGGCACCGCCGCCCGGGAACTCGCCCTGACGGCGCTGGAGGAGGTCGTCCTGCTCACGGCCGCCGGCGCGCGCCCGGCCCCGCCCGCCGCCGGTGTCGACACCCGGGTGCGCCGGGCCGAGGCGCTGATCGCCGCCGACCCGGCCGCCCCGCACACCGTCCGCTCGCTCGCCGCGAGCGTCTCCCTCTCGCCCTCCCGCTTCGCCCATCTGTTCACCGAGCAACTCGGCCAGTCCCCGATGCGCGCCCTGCGCGAGGCACGGCTGCGACACGCCGCGAGGCTGCTGGAGGGCAGCGACCTCCCCGTCGAGCGGGTGGCCGCGGTTTCGGGGTTCGTGAGCCCGTTCCACTTCAACCGTGTCTTCCGCGCCCGCTACGGGGTGCCGCCCGGCGCGTACCGGGCGAGCGGGTCAATGGTTGGGGAGTGAACCGGCGTACGCCGGCGCGACCGGCGGCGCGTATGGTGGGCGAGGTCCCTCAATGGTTTTCGTCCGGCGTCCCGGCGCGGCGGCGGGAAATTTCCTCCCGCGGATTGACGATTCGTCAAACTCCGGCGGCCCGCGCGCAATGCACAAAACCGCGAGATCCCTTGTTCCGGTTCGCTGACCTGTGAAAAAGTGTGCGTCGTCGGCGCACAGAAAATGCACGTTTTCACTGTGCGCGCGAGGCCACTCCCGTTCGTTCCCGAGCTCCAAAAGAGCTGTCCCCGGCGGACGTTCGAGATGCCGAACCCGTACGAGTGGACTCGTCGCCTTGCCGACGGGTCTCCATGCCAATTGGTATGGACTTTATGCGCATGCCCCGAGAGGAATGCAGCCGTGAAAGACGTCGGCCTGTCGAATTCCCCCACATCTGCCCGTCGGTTCGAGGTGACGGACGAGCAACTGAGTGCCGAACTCAAGAAGTGGACGGGAACGACGCCCGCGCTGCAGCCCGTCGGTGAGCTCCTCGACCGGCACTGGGAGGCCGGGTTCGCCTACGCGCGGCTGTGTACCGACGGCGCTCCCGCCGCGGGCATGCTGACCACCGCGGCGTTCACCCGCCTCTTCGGCGAGACCCTGCGGCAGAACGGCCCCACCTCCGCCTGGCGGCCCCAACTCCTCGTGACCGTGCGCCGGATCGCGGCCGAGTGGGACATCGACCACCGCCGTGAACACCTCCACCCCGAACTGCGCTCCGCGGCCGAGGGCGGCGACCGTGTCGTCGCCCATCTGCTGCCCTCGGCCGAACGGCGCCTGCTGTCCGGGGCGTTCCAGCGGCTGCCCCAGTCGCTCCGCTGCGTGCTGTGGCACGTGGAGGTGGAGGCCGAACCGCTGGAGATACCCGGCGGGCTGCTCGGTCTGGAGGTGGAGGACGCGCGCGTCGAGCTGGGGCGGGCCCGCGACCGGCTGCGCGAGGAGTGCCTGCAGGTCCACCGCGAACTCGCGCCCGAGCAGGAGTGCCGGCGCTACCTGCGGATGCTGGACGTCACCTACCGGCGCGGCGGCATCGACGTCGACCCCGACCTCGCCGAGCACCTCGCGCGCTGCACGCACTGCCGGCACACCGCGGACCAGCTGGCCCAGTTCAACCACGGCCTCGGCCTGGCGCTGGCCGAGGCGGTCCTGGGCTGGGGCGCCCAGGCCTATGTGCAGTCCCGGATCGCGGGCCCCCTGCGGGACGGCACCCCGCCGCCCGCCGAGGCCCGGCCGCCCAAGCCCCAGGGGATCGTGGGCGAGTCGTTCACCATGGCGGGCGAACCCTTCACGACGCCGGGCACGCCGTTCATGCGGACACGCGAGGCCGTCCCGGCGGCCGGCGCGCCCGCCGACACCGCGCCGGGCGCCCGTCCCGCCTCCCGCCGCTCGGCGCACAAGGCCGCACGGCGTGCCGCGGCCCGCCGCCGCAACCTCACCGCGGCCGTGCTGACCGTGAGCGGACTGGTGGTCCTCCCGGTGGTCCTGTGGTCCGTCCTCGGCTCCGGCGACGACTCCGCCCCCACCGCCGGGGGCCACGCCTCCCCGACCCCCGAGCCCGGCCGGAGCACCGCCGCCGACCACCCCTCCTGGATCAGCGCCGCCGAGGCCGCGCAGGGCGACGTCCAGGGCCGGCTGCACAACCTCGACTCGGGTCTGTGCATCGCCGTCGTCGGCAAGAAGGTCGTCCAGGGCGCCGAGACCGAACTGGCCACCTGCTCCTCGGCCACCGGCCAGCAGTGGGCGTACGAGACGGACGGCCGGCTGCGCAGTGTCGCCGACCCCGAGCTCTGCCTCGACTCCCACCTCGCCTACTCGGTGCAGCTCGCCCCGTGCACGGACGGCAACCCGAAGAACATCCGCTACGACTTCACCCTGCAGGGCACCGTCGTGCCGCGCTGGAACCAGAACCTGGCCCTGAGCCCCGCGGCCACCGACGGTTCGGGCGCGCTCGTGGTCAAGACCCGCGACGACACGGACGCCCAGCGCTGGGCGTTCGACACCTCCCGCGCCGACCTGCAGATGCAGGTCGTCAACTGGGACGCGGACACCAGGGCCGAGACGTCGCCTTCCGTCAAGAAGGCCGCCCCCAGGGCCTCGAGCACTCCGACCGCCACACCGACGCCGAGCGCGAAGCCGACCACCGCCCGGCCGACGCCGTCGAACCCGTACCCCTCGAACCCGTACTGCTCCTACAACCCCGCCTACTGCCAAGGCCCGGGCGGATACGGCGGCGGCCCGGGCGGCTACGGCTGGGGCGGATACGGCGGCGGCCGCCACTGACCGCCCGGCCCGGGCCCGCTCGGCCTCAGACCACCTGCAGCGACAGCCACAGCGCCGCAACGGCCGACGCCAGCGCGGCCGGCGTGGCGACGAGGCCGAGCCGGGTGAAGTGCCCGAGGTGCACGTCCTGCCCGTGCCCGTGCACGATGCGCCGCCACAGCAGCGTCGCCAGGGACCCGGCGTAGGTCAGGTTCGGGCCGATGTTCACCCCGAGCAGCACCGCCAGCACCGCGCCGGGTCCGGCCGCGGCGGACAGCGGCAGCAGGACCAGCACGGCCGGCAGATTGTTGATCAGGTTGGCGAGGACGGCGGCCAGCGCGGCGATCCCGAGCAGCGCGAGCAGCCCCGAACCGGTGGGCACCACATGGCCGAGCGCGTCGGCGAGCCCGTTGTCCACCACCGCCCGCACCACGACGCCGAGCGCCAGCACGAACGCCAGGAACGCGGGCGAGGCGGCCTTCACCACCGCCAGCGGGGTGGCGCGCCGCCGTACCAGCGCCCGGCCGGCCAGCACCAGCGCGCCCGCGGCGGCCACCCACGCCGGCTCGACGCCGAGCGTCGAGGCGACCACGAACCCGGCCAGCGTGCAGCCGACGGTGATCAGCGCGAACAGCGGCAGCTCGGGCGTCTCGCCGGGCTCGGGGGAGTGGGCGGCGGCGCTCAGGTCGTCATGGAAGAAGCGCCGGAAGACCAGGTACTCGACGCCGATCGCCACCACCCACGGCAGCACCATGAGCGCGGCGAACCGGGTGAAGCTCAGCCCGCTCGTCTCGAACGCCAGCAGGTTGGTCAGGTTGGACACCGGCAGCAGCAGCGAGGCGGTGTTCGACAGATGGGCGCACGCGTACAGGTGCGGCCTGGCCCGTACGCCCGCCCGGGCGGCCGTCGCGAACACCACCGGCGTCAGCAGCACCACCGTGGCGTCCAGGCTGAGCACCGCGGTGATCACCGATGCCAGCGCGAACACCGCGGTCAGCAGCCGCCCGGGCGACCCGGCCGCCCACCGCGCCATCCACGCCCCGCACGCCTGGAACAGCCCCTCGACGTCACAGAAGTGGGCCAGCACCAGCACCGCCGCCAGAAAGCCGACGACCGGGCCGAGCCGCGCCGCCTCCTGCCTGGCATGGTCCAGCGGGATCGCGCCGGTGGCGATCACGAGCCCCGCCGCCGGCACGGCCAGCACCGCCTCGGGCAGCCCCTTCGGGCGGACGACGGCGAAGCCGAGGACGGCGGCGAGCAGGACGACGGACAGGGCTTCGGCGAGCGGGGTGTTCAGGGCACGGTCCTTCAGGGCGGCGCGAGGCGGGAGGGCTCCATGAAATCAGGCCCCGGTAAGAGACCCGTCAGGACCCCGCTGCTCAGGGGCCCGTCCCGGGGGCGAACACCATCAGGCGTACGGAGGACGCGTTACCGGAGACCGGCACCGGACCGCCCGTCCACGTCACCTTCAACGGGTCCCGCTCGTCCGGCGGGGTCACCAGCAGCGCCGCCGGGGTGGCGGCGTGCGCGCCGCTGACGCCGGGGTTGGAGAACGTCATCCCGGCCCAGGCGCTCCTGCCGGGCGCCAGCGTCACCGTCGTGGGTGTCCCCGGCTCGCGCACCGGGTCCGGTCCGAGCTGCCTGCCCGACGCGTCGAGGAAGGCGGCACCGGGATAGCCGCGCACCGTGCAGGTGCGCGAGGACGTGTTGGTCAGCACGATCGGGAAGTTCTCCTGCCCGGCGCCGGGGTCGTTGCGCCCGACGCTCGCCCGCAGCTCGGAGGTGTGACAGCGGCTCTTGGAGGCGGCCGACGCGGGCTGCGAGGGTGACTTGCCCACGGAGAGAGTGGCCTTGCCGGCCGTGCTGCCGGGCGCGGAGGCCGAGGCGGTGACGGACGCGCTCGCCGAGCCGGTGGTGGCGCCGCCGGTGGCCGGCGCGGCCGTGCCGCTCAGCGTCTGCGGAGAGCTCGCGCCGCTGTCACCGCCACTGCCGCAGGCCGTCAGCGTGCCCAGCAGCAGGGCCGCGCCCGCCACCAGAGCCGCCCGGTGGACGGAGGGGGACTTGTTCGCCATGGTCCTCAACACTCCCGGAGTTTGCCCGCACACGCCACAGCGCGTGCGTACGGCGCTCTGTGCCCCGTCATACATGTCCGATGCGCGCCCGGACGAAAAAGTTCGCGCGTGTTCAGGGTGCGCCCTGCCGGCCCGTCACGCGCACGGAGGCCAGTACGCGGTCGGCGGCGGAGGCCTTGCCGTGGGTACGGATCTGGACGTACACCCGGGGCTGCCCGGCACCGTCCGCCGGTGCCAGCGCGGCCTCGGTCACCGTCCCCGGCCGGCCCGAGCAGTCGCTCCAGACGCGGACCCTGCCGCGCCACGCCGTGCCGGTGTAGGGGTGGCCGCCGTCGTAGTGGCAGCCGGGGTGGTCGAGGGCGTTGACCGCGGCCGTGAGGTCCCCGTGCTCGCTCAGGCCGACGAAGGCGCCGTTCACCGGGGCCGCGAGGTCCGGCCACCGCGCCAGGTCGTCCGCGACGGCGAACCCCGGTTCGTGCCCGCCGGGCAGGCCGAGCGCCCGCGGATCCCAGCCCGAGTCGCGCAGCTGGCGGTCCCAGGAGGCGGGGACCTCGGCGGTGACCCGTCCGCCGGTGTCGGCGACCCGCACGGCGGACGCCGGCGCGGACCGGTGGACGAGCATCGGAATCACCCCGACGGCCGCGGCCACCGCCACCACCCCGGTGACGGCGAGGGCCCGGCGGTGCCGCCGGGGCCGTCGACCCGTCGAGGTGAGCCCTTCCAGCTCCTCGGCGAAGGCCCGCGCGGTGGGCCAGCGCCGTTCCCGGTCCGGCTCCAGCGCCCGCATCAGGGCGCGCCGGACCGCCGGGTCCAGGTCCGGGCGCAGCCGGTCGGGCGGTACGACCCTGCCGGGCTCGCCCGGCACCGTGCCGGTGACCAGGTGGTAGCCGACCGCGCCCAGGCTGTACACGTCGGCCCGTTCGTCGATCCCCGCACCGGCCTCGGCCTGCTCCGGCGGACGGTAGCCGGCCGAGCCCGCGGCCAGGGTGAGTCCGGAGGCCTGCGCAAGGCTCTTGGCCAGCCCCAGGTCGGCGAGCAGCACCCGCGGACCGCTCCCGGACAGCAGTACGTTGGTCGGTTTGATGTCCCGGTGCACGATCCCCGCCTCGTGCAGCGCCGCCGCGCCCCGGGCGGCCAGCGCCGTCAGCCGCAGCGCCTCGGGGACCGGCAGCGGACCGTCGGCGACCAGGTCGGCGAGGGTGCCGCCGTCGGCGTACTCCATGACAAAGTACGGCCGCTCGTCGGGCAGTTCACCGATGTCGTAGACCTGCACCACCCGCTCGGAGCCGGCCCGGCGCAGCATGCGCGCCTCCTCCAGGAAGCGCTCGCGCACATCGAGGCGGTGAGCCCAGTTGTCGGCGAGGACCTTGACCGCGACGGGCGCTCGCAGCACGTCGTCGTGGGCGAGCCAGACCGTGCCGAACGCGCCCGTGCCCAGGCGTCGTTCGAGGCGGTAGCGCCCGATCCGCTCCACGGAGTGCATACGACTATCATGCCTGGACGTGGATCGATCCCGAGCCGAGCACCTGGTCGTGCCCACCGAGGAACTCGCCCGTCTGGCCGCCACGGGCGACCCGGCGGCACTGGAGGAACTGATCCAGGCGATCCGGCCCGAGATCCTCAGACGCTGCGGCCGCTTCCTGCCCTGCCGCGAGGACGCCGAGGAGGCTGCCCAGGACGTCCTGCTGCAGCTGTCCCGGAAGATCGGCACCTTCGAGGGACGCAGCCGCTTCAGCACCTGGCTGCACACGGTCGTCGCCAACTGCTGCCGCCAGAAGTACCGGGAGCTCAAGCGACGGGCCGCCGAGCAGCCGGCTCCCCTCGACGCCGACCGGTCCGTCGACCCCCGCACCACGAGCGTGATCGCCGGCTCCCGGATCGACCTGCTGGAGGCCCTGGAGCGGCTGGAGCGCGAACACCCGCAGCTGGTCGAGCCGTTGGTCTACCGGGACATCTGCCAGCTGGAGTACGCGGAGGCCGCGGAGCGCGCCGGGATTCCCCTCGGCACCTTCAAGTCCCGCCTGCACGAGGCGCGCCGCCGGGTCCGCCCCTGGCTGGCGGACCGGGCCTGAGCGCTCAGTCCTCGTCGAGCAGGCCGATCTCCGCCCAGATCGTCTTGCCCTCGCCGGTGTGCCGGCTGCCCCAGCGCTGGGTGAGCTGGGCGACCAGCAGCAGACCCCGGCCGCCCTCGTCCCACGTCTTGGCGCGGCGCAGGTGCGGGGCCGTGTGGCTGGTGTCGGACACCTCGCAGATCAGCGTGGACTCGTCGTGGATCAGCCGCAGCCGGATGGGGTGGGCGCCGTAGCGGATCGCGTTGGTGACCAGCTCGCTCACCACCAGCTCGGCGGTGAACGCCGCTTCCTGCAGCTCCCAGGTGTCCAGCTGCTCGACGACCTGCTTGCGGATGGGCGCCACCAGCGCCGGGTCGGCGGGGATGTGCCAGGTCGCCACCCGGGTGGCGGGCAGCCCCCGGGTACGGGCCAGCAGCAGGGCCACGTCGTCCGGCGCGCCGCCCGGGGGCAGCAGGGTGTGCAGGATCCGGTCGCACGTCTCGTCCAGCGAGTCCACGTGCCGGGACAGGGCGTGGCACAGCAGCCGGTGACTGGCGTCGACGTCCCGCTCGCGGATCTCGATCAGACCGTCGGTGAAGAACGACAGCACGCTGCCCTCGCGCAGCTCCAGCTCCGTGGACTCGAACGGCAGCCCGCCCAGGCCCAGCGGCGGTCCGGCCGGCAGCTCGACCTGCTGAGGCTCGCCGCCGGGCGGCAGCACGACCGGCGGGGGATGCCCGGCCCGGGCCAGCGTGCAGCGCCGTGACACCGGGTCGTAGACCGCGTACAGACAGGTCGCCCCGACCTCGCCGGTGCCGTCGCTGCCGGACTCCGCGGACAGCCGCACCACCAGGTCGTCCAGATGGGTGAGCAGCTCGTCCGGGGCCAGGTCGATGTCGGCGAGGGTGCGTACGGCGGTGCGCAGCCGTCCCATCGTGGCCGAGGCCTGGATGCCGTGGCCGACGACGTCCCCGACGACCATGGCGACGCGCATCCCCGACAGCGGGATCACGTCGAACCAGTCGCCGCCCACCCCCGCGCGCGCGGCGGGCAGATAGCGGGAGGCGGCGTCCACGGCGGCCGTGTGCGGAAGCGAGCGGGGCAGCAGGCTGCGCTGCAGGGCGAGGGCGGTCTCGCGCTCGCGGGAGAAACGGCGGGCGTTGTCGATGCAGACGGCGGCCCGGGTGGTGATCTCCTCGGCCAGCAGTACGTCGTCGGCCGTGAAGGGGTCCGGCCGCCGGAAGCGGGTGAGGACCGCGACGCCCAGGGTCAGCCCGCGGGCCCGCATCGGCACGGCCATCGTGGAGTGCACGCCGTACTCCCTGACCTGGTCGGCGCGCGCCTTGTGCCAGCTCAGCCACTGGGCGAGCTCGGAGACCGAGGCGACGATGGTGCGGCCCGCGACCAGTGAGTCTGCCTGGGGCGAGCCGGCGGGGTAGTGCTCCGTCTGCCCGGGCTTGAGAACGGCCTCGGGGGTCCCGGGGTTGAGCGAGGCGTGCGCGGCCCGGCGCAGGGCGATCGGCGCGCTGAGCCGGGGCGGGGGCTCTCCGCCGTGCTCCTGGAGGTCCAGCAGGTCGACGCTGACCAGGTCGGCCAGCGCGGGCACGAAGACGTCCGCCAGCTCCTGAGCCGTCCGGGTGACGTCGAGGGTGGTGCCGATGCGCACGCTGGCCTCGTTGACCAGGCGGAGGCGCTCGCGGGCGAGGTAGTGCTCGGTGAAGTCGTGGCCGGTCAGACAGACGCCGCGCACCTGTCCCGAGGCATCGGTGAGCGGTGCGAGCCGGGTGAGGAAGGCGGAGGAGTGGTCGAGACCGCTGGGGCGCAGGTACGTCTCGATGTCGCGCGGCTGTCCGGTCGCGAGCACCTCGCCCAGCAGGTCCTCGAGGTCCTGGTTCTCCTTGCGGACGCCGATGTCGGTGATCCGTAGCCCGGTCACCTTCTCGACGGGCAGATCGATCATCCCGACCATGCGCTCGTTGAGCCAGCGCAGGCGCAACTCCCCGTCGCAGACCAGCATCGGACAGGGGGACTGCGCCAGTGCCGCCGCGGTCAGCGCGCCGTCGGACGGACGGAGTTCCGCGCCGTCCGGCGGGACCACGACCTGCCAGCTGGCCGGGTTCCCCTCGGGCGGTCTGCGCAGCGCGAGCAGCCGGACGGACAGGGTGCGACCGTCCCGGTGGCGCAGGTCGATGCCGCCGCTCCAGCGGGGACCCGGGGGAGGGGCGAGTTCGTCCGCGTCGGCCAGAAGGGCGGCCGCCGGGCGGCCCAGGATCTCGGCGGCCTCGAACCCCAGCAGCCGTCGGGCTCCGGCGCCCCACCGGACCACGAGTCCCCGCTCATCGATGACGGCCCTCGCGGTCGAGGCATCGTCGAACGGATCCACCGGGCTCATCGTCGCCACCCATCGCGCCTACGCACAGTGAACAAGTGCGTCACCGGAGTCCCAGCGTAGTGCGAAGTGGTCCGCGGCGAACGAGGAACCCCCGAGTGTGGGCGTGCGGTCGGTCAAGGGGCAAAACCGGCCGCTGTCGCCCGCGCGGCAGAACGGCGCCCGCCGCACCCTTGACGGGCGCGCGTGGCAGCCCGTCAGAATCTGTTTGTTCACGATCAGTTGTGAGTACTTCTGGGCCCTGATGAGGGAGAGCCGCCATGACGGTCACTCGCAGATCGGTTCTGCTCGCCTCCACCGCCGCACCCGCGGCCGGTGTGCTCCTGGCCACCCCGGCGGCCCGCGCCGCCGCGGCGGCCGGGGGCGCGTCCGGCCGGCACACGGTCGCGCTGCGCGACGGCTGGCGCTTCGCGCTGGTCGATCCGGGCGGCATCACCGATCCGACCGGTGCCTACGAGAACGCCCCCGACCCCGGCTACGACGACTCGGCCTGGCGCGAGGTGGCCGTTCCGCACGACTGGAGCATCGAACAGACCCCCACCACCCAGTACGGCACCACCAGCGGTACCGGGTTCTTCCCCGGCGGCCTCGGCTGGTACCGGCTGGCCTTCACCCTGCCGCCCGCCTTCGCCGGCAAGCGGATCTCGGTGGAGTTCGACGGCGTCTACATGGACTCCCACGTCTACTGCAACGGCACCCAGGTCGGTCGCCACCCCTACGGCTACACCGGCTTCGCCCTCGATCTGACCGGTCTCGTGCACACCGACGGCAGCACCGGGAACGTGCTCGCGGTCAAGGTGCAGAACCAGCTGCCCAGCAGCCGCTGGTACTCCGGCAGCGGCATCTACCGCGAGGCCCGCCTGGTCATCACCGAGCCGGTGCACGTGGAGCGCTGGGGCACGTACGTCACCACGCCGGACATCAGCGGTGAGCGGGCCGTCGTCCGGGCCCGGACCTCGGTGGTCGACGAGTCCGGCGCCACGAGCCGGGTGGAGATCCGCTCGACGGTGAAGGACCCCTCCGGCCGTACGGTCGCCCGCGCGGCCACCACGGCCACCGTCGCCGACAAGGCCGCCGAGACACACGAACTCACCGTTCTGAAGCCGAAGTTGTGGGACTTCGCGACCCCGCACCACCGCTACACCCTGGAGACCGAACTACGCGTCGGCGGCAGGACCGTCGACACCTGCCGCACCACCTTCGGCATCCGCGAGTACCGCTTCGACCCCGACGAGGGCTTCTCCCTCAACGGCACCCACACCAAGATCAAGGGCGTCGACCTCCACCACGACCAGGGCGCCCTCGGCTCCGCGATCAGCATCGACGCGGTGCGCAGGCAGCTGACCATCATGAAGTCGATGGGCGTCAACGCCTTCCGCACCTCCCACAACCCGCCCTCGCCCCAGATCGTCCAGGTCTGCGAGGAACTGGGCATCGTGATGATGGTGGAGGCCTTCGATTGCTGGAGGACCGGCAAGACGAAGTACGACTACGGCCGCTTCTTCGACGAGTGGTGCGAGAAGGACGCCACCGAGATGGTCCTCGCACACCGCAACTCACCGGCCGTGGTGCTGTGGTCCATCGGCAACGAGATACCCGACTCCACCTCCAGCGCGGGGCTGGCGATGGCCGACCGGATCATCGGCGCCGTCAAGGCGGCCGACGACACGCGGCCGGTCGTCATCGGCTCCAACAAGTACCACTCCGTGCCCGCCGCCGGTTCGGCGGCCGACCTCATGCTCGCCAAGCTGGACGGCCTCGGACTCAACTACAACACCGCCAAGTCGGTGGACGCCCTGCACGCGAGGTATCCGAAGCTGTTCCTCTTCGAGTCGGAGTCCTCCTCGGAGACCTCCACGCGCGGCACCTACCAGGAGCCCGAGCACCTCAACACCGGCGAGAACCACACGCCGGGCAGGCGGGAGGTCTCCTCCTACGACAACAACCTCGCCTCCTGGACCATGAGCGGCGAGTACGGCCACAAGAAGGACCGGGACCGCAAGTGGTTCGCCGGGCAGTTCCTGTGGTCCGGCATCGACTACATCGGCGAGCCGACCCCGTACGACGTCTTCCCGGTGAAGGCGTCCTTCTTCGGAGCGGTCGACACGGCCGGCTTCCCGAAGGACATGTACCACCTCTTCCGCAGCCAGTGGGTCGACGAGCCGATGGTCCATCTGCTGCCGATGACCTGGAACCACGAGGAGGGTGACACGGTCGAGGTGTGGGCGTACTCCAACGTGGAGACCGTCGAGCTCTTCCTCAACGGGACGTCCCTCGGCACCAGGAGCTTCGACACCAAGACGACCACCGACGGCCGCACCTATCTGGAGACGACCGAGGCCACAGGCGACGACAAGACCGTCACCGGCGGCCCCTATCCGGGCAGTTACACCAGCCCGAACGGCAGCGCGGGCAAGCTCCACCTGACCTGGAAGGTGCCGTACGCGCCGGGCGAGCTGAAGGCGGTGGCGCGGCGGAACGGCAAGGCGGTGGCCACCGACGTGCTGCGCACGGCGGGCGACGCGCACGCGGTACGCCTCACCGCCGACCGCACGTCGCTCGCCGCGGACGGGCGTTCACTGGTGTTCGTGACCGCGGAGATCGTCGACGCGCGGGGCGTGGTGGTGCCCGACGCCGGGCATCTGCTCACCTTCGACGTGCAGGGCGGCTCGCTGGCCGGGCTCGACAACGGCCGCGAGGAGAGCGCCGAGCGCTACCAGGCCACCACCCGGACCGCCTTTCACGGCAAGGCCCTCGCGATCGTCCGCTCCGGGACCGGGCCCGGCTCCCTGAAGGTGACCGCGCGGGCGGCGGGTCTGCGGACCGGTACGGCGACCGTGCGCACCACGCCCGCCCGCTCGGTCGCGGCCACACCGGCCCCCGCGTTCGAGCCCGACCACCCGGCGGCCCCGAACTACCCGTACGCGGACGCCAGTTACTCCGGCCGCCCGGACACCCTCCCCGCGGCGATGCTCGACGGCGACCCCGCCACCGGCTGGTCCAACGCCTTCGCCAAGTCGGCCACCGCCCTGCTGCCCGCCTTCAACGGGGCCCGGACGCGGGACTGGGTCTCCGTCGACTTCGGACGCACCCGGAACCTCGGCCGGGTGGAGGTGTCCTTCACCGTCGACGCCACCCACAGCCTGCCCGCCTCCGTCGAGGTCGCCGCGTGGAACGGGCACACGTATGTGCCGGTGACCGGGGTGTCGACCGACTGGGCCACCGCCTCGGACGCGCCCACCGTCATCACCTTCGACGCGAGCGGCGGCTCCCGGCTGCGGCTGACGATGACCAGCGCGCACCCCGGTACCGCCGCGGGCGCGGTGCGCATCAGCAAGCTGGAGGTACCGGCCGGCTGACCCCGGGCAACGGTCCGGACGGGAAGTCGTGCCGTCCGGACCGTTGACGGAGTGTCATGGCGCGAACAAACATGAGCTGCGTCCGCATCTGGGAGCGCTCCCATTCTCGTTCCGGTGAGCGTCACCCGCCCCTCCACCCGAGGAGCCCAGACGTGAAACGACGCAGAACCGTCCTGTTGACCCTGGCCGCCCTGCTGGGCGCGACCCTCACCGCGCTGCCCGCCGGCCCGGCGGCGGCCGACGAGGTGGAGCAGCTGAAGAACGGCACCTTCGACACCACCACCGCCCCCTGGTGGACGACGAGCAACGTCACCGCGGGCCTGTCCGACGGACAGCTCTGCGCGGACGTCCCCGGCGGCACCGCCAACCGCTGGGACGCGGCCGTCGGCCAGAACGACGTCACCCTGGTGAAGGGGGAGTCGTACCGGTTCGCCTTCAAGGCCTCCGGTTCTCCCGAGGGGCACGTGGTGCGGGCGATCGTGGGGCTCCAGGTGTCGCCGTACGACACCTACTTCGAGATCAGCCCGCAGCTGACGGTCTCCGGGGACACCTACGCCTACACCTTCACCTCGCCCGTCGACACCACCCAGGCGCAGGTCGCCTTCCAGGCCGGCGGCAGCACGGACGCGTGGCGGATGTGCATGGACGACGTCTCCCTGCTGGGCGGGGTGCCGCCGGAGGTGTACCACCCCGACACAGGACCGCGGGTGCGCGTCAACCAGGTCGGCTATCTGCCCTCCGGCCCGAAGAACGCCACCCTCGTCACCGACGCCACCGCCAGGCTGCCCTGGCAGCTGAAGAACGCCGGCGGAACCACCGTGGCGCACGGCTGGAGCGTGCCGCGCGGGGTCGACGCCTCCTCCGGGCAGAACGTCCACTCCATCGACTTCGGCGCCTACCGCAAGCCGGGCAAGGGCTTCACGCTGGTGGCCGACGGGGAGACCAGCCGCCCGTTCGACATCGGCACCGGTGACTACGAGCAGCTGCGACTGGACTCGCTGAAGTACTACTACACCCAGCGCAGCGGCATCGCGATCCGTGACGACCTGCGCCCTGGCTACGGCAGGCCCGCCGGCCATGTCGACGTCCCGCCCAACCAGGGCGACGCGAAGGTCCCCTGTCAGCCCGGCGTCTGCGACTACACCCTCGACGTCACCGGCGGCTGGTACGACGCGGGCGACCACGGCAAGTACGTCGTCAACGGCGGCATCGCCACCTGGGAGCTGCTGAGCACGTACGAACGCGAACTGCTGGCCCGCACAGGCGAGTCGGGCAGGCTGCGCGACGGCACGCTCGCCATCCCGGAGAGCGGCAACAAGGTGCCGGACGTCCTCGACGAGGCGCGCTGGGAGCTGGAGTTCCTGCTGAAGATGCAGGTGCCGGACGGCCGGCCGCTGGCCGGGATGGCCCACCACAAGGTCCACGACGAGCAGTGGACGGGCCTGCCCCTGCTGCCCAGCGACGACCCGCAGAAGCGTGAGCTGCACCCGCCGTCCACCCAGGCCACCCTCAACCTGGCGGCGACCGCGGCCCAGGCGGCCCGTCTGTACCGGCCCTACGACCGCGCGTTCGCCGCGAAGGCCCTGACCGCCGCGCGCAAGGCGTGGGCCGCCGCTCTCGCCCATCCCGCGATGTACGCCTCCGCGAGCGACGGCACGGGAGGCGGTACCTACGACGACACCAACGCCACCGACGAGTTCTACTGGGCGGCGGCCGAGCTGTATCTCACCACGGGGGAGCAGCAGTTCGCCGACTACGTCCGCACCTCGCCCGTGCACACCGCCGACATCTTCGGCCCGCTCGGCTTCGACTGGGGCCGGACGGCGGCGGCGGGGCGGCTCGACCTGGCCACGGTGCCCAGCAAGCTGCCCGGCCGGGACAAGGTGCGCCAGTCCGTCGTGAAGGGCGCCGACCGCTATCTGGCGACGCTCACGTCCCAGCCGTACGGAATGCCCTACGCCCCCGACGACAACGTCTACGACTGGGGCTCCAGCCACCAGGTCCTCAACAACGCGGTCGTCCTGGCCACGGCGTACGACATCACCGGCGCCTCGAAGTACCGAGACGCGGCGACGCAGAGCATGGACTACGTCCTCGGCCGCAACGCCCTGAACATCTCGTACGTCACCGGCTACGGCGAGGTCGCCTCCCACAACCAGCACAGCCGTTGGTACGCCCACGAGCTCGACCCGAACCTGCCGAACCCGCCCAGGGGGACCCTCGCGGGCGGACCGAACTCCTCCATCCAGGACCCCTACGCACAGAGCAAACTCCAGGGCTGCGTCGGCCAGTTCTGCTACATCGACGACATCCAGTCCTGGTCGACCAACGAGACCGCGATCAACTGGAACGCGGCCCTGGCCCGCATGGCTTCCTTCGTCGCCGACCAGGGCTGACCGCCCCTGCACGCCGGCCCACTTGCGGAGCAGCGCCTCGCGCTCCTCGCGGCGCGGGGTGCCCTCCGCGGCGTGGTGCCGGCCCCAGGCGAGCAGTTCGCCGACGACCTCATGGCTGTCGGTGATCCGTTCCAGGAGGGTGCGGGAGAGCTCGTACTCGTCGGGCGTGTGGATGCCGCCGAGTCCCACGCCGGCGAGGCCGGACGCCGTGCTCCGGAGCGCACGGCCACGTCGGCGGCCTCGATCCGCCGCACCTCGGCCAGGAAAGGGCTCGGCGGTTGCGCCGCCGGTCCCGTTACTGCCGCTCGTGCTCGACGAGTTCGCGGGGCCGTTCGTGCGCGGTGAGGGTGTGCAGCTCGGCCTGGGTGAGGGGCTGATGGACCTCGACGTACTCGCCGTTCGGCATCCGCTTGATCACGCCGGTCTCCCGGCCGTGCAGCACCAGCTCCCTGTCGCGGAGCTGGAGGCCGAGGCAGACACGGCGGGTGACGACGAAGACGATCGCCGGGAGGACGAACACCGCGACGCGGACCGTCCAGGTGACCGTGTTGATGGAGAGATGGAGGCGGGTGGCGACGATGTCGTTGCCGCCGCCGGCCAGCAGGACCAGGTAGAGGCTGATCCAGGCCGCCCCGATCCCGGTACGGACGGGACGGTTGCGCGGGCGGTCCAGCAGGTGGTGCTCACGCCGGTCGCCGGTCACCCGCGCCTCCAGGAACGGGTACACCCCGATGAAGACGAGCAGGAGCGGGAAGACCACGACCGGGATCAGCACGCCCAGGACCAGCGTGTGACCCCACAGGGTGATCTCCCACCCCGGCATCACCCGGACCAGACCCTCCGCGAACCCCAGGTACCAGTCGGGCTGGGCACCTGTGGAGACCTGGTCGGGGCGGAAGGGGCCGTAGACCCAGACCGGGTTGATCGTCGCCACCGCCGCGACCAGCGTGAGGGCACCGAAGACCAGGAAGAAGAAGCCGCCCGCCTTGGCCAGGTACACCGGCATGAACGGAGTGCCGACGACATTGCGCTCGGTCCGCCCGGGCCCCGCGAACTGCGTGTGCTTGTGGTACACGACCAGGATGAGGTGGGCCACGACGAGCGCGGCCATGATGCCGGGGATGATCAGGATGTGCAGCGAGTAGAACCGCGCCACGATGTCGTGGCCCGGGAACTCGCCGCCGAACAGGAACATCGACAGATACGTCCCGACGATCGGCACCGACAGCAGCGCGCCGTTGACGAAGCGCAGCCCCGTCCCCGACAGCAGGTCGTCCGGCAGCGAGTAGCCGAACAGGCCCTCGAACAGGCCGAGGAACAGCAGGGCCCAGCCGAACAGCCAGTTGATCTCCCTGGGTTTGCGGAACGACCCGGTGAAGAAGTGCCTCATCATGTGCGTCAGCATCCCGGCGACGAAGACCAGCGCCGCCCAGTGGTGCAGCTGCCGGATCAGCAGCCCGCCGCGCACGTCGAAGCTGAGGCGCACCGTGGAGGCGTAGGCCTCCGACATCCGCACGCCGTTCAGCGGCAGGTAACCGCCGTGGTACGTCACCTCGTTCATCGAGGGATGGAAGAAGAAGGTCAGGAAGATCCCGGTCAGGACGAGGACGACGAAGCTGTACAGGCAGATCTCGCCCAGCAGGAAGGACCAGTGGTCCGGGAAGACCTTGCGCAGGTACTTGCGGCCCAGCGAGTGGATGGCGAGACGGCCGTCGAGCCAGTCGGCGACGCGCTCGCCCTTGCCGGGGGTCTCGGTGGCGCTCACTCCGCCTCCTCGTCCTTGTGCACGTGCGTGAGCTTGTCGGGGTTGGTCACGATGTAGACGTCGCTGACCCGGTCGCCGTCGGGCGTGAGGTCCATGACCATCACCGCGTACGGGGAGTCGCCCTGGAACAGCACGGCGGCGTCGTCGCCGTTGACCCGGCGGTAGCGCAGGTCGAGGTCCGTGGGCCCGCGTCCCCGGGTGGCGAAGGAGTTGATCAGCCGGACCGCCTTGTCCCGGCCGTGCACCGGCTTCAGGCCCGCCGGCCTGCGCCTGCCGCCGCCGTCCGTCCACACCGTGACATCGGGCGCGAGGATCTCCATCAGCTCCGCGATGTCCCCGCCGAGCGCCGCCCGCACGAACCGCTCGGTCGCCTCCCGCCGCACCCGTGGATGCGCCCGGTACAGCGGCCGGCGGGCGTGCACATGCCCCCGGGCGCGGTGCGCGAGCTGGCGTACGGCGGCCGGGGTGCGGTCGATGATCTCCGCGATCTCGGTGTGGGCGTACCCGAAGACCTCGTTCAGGACGAACACCGCGCGTTCCAGTGGCGTCAGCGACTCCAGGACGACCAGCATCGCCAGTGACACGGACTCGGTGCGCAGGGCCGGGTCCTCGGCGCCGTCGCCGTCGGCGACCAGGGGCTCGGGCAGCCAGGGGCCGATGTAGGTCTCACGGCGGCGGGTGATCACGGCGCGGCGCTGAAGGGCGTGGTTGACGGCGATGCGGACCAGGTAGGCGCGCGGGTTGTCGATGCCGTCGGTGCCCCGGCCGGTCCAGGACAGCCAGGTCTCCTGCAGCACGTCCTCGGTGTCGGCGACGCTGCCCAGCATGTTGTAGACCAGGCCGAACAGCAGCTCGCGATGGCCGATGAACACATCGGTCGCCTCATCGACAGAACTCTCGGACATACGTGGACCTCCCCGTCGGTGCGCTCACTACTTCGACCCGAACCGGGGGCCCGAATGTGACATCGGACCGGAGGTGTGTGACGCACGTCTCAGCGACGTCACACTCGCCGGCCGGTCCGCCCTCTTGAACGCGAGTCCCGCACGGGAGACCGATTCGACAGGAGGGACCCGATGAGCATCGACTTCACCGCCATGTACGCCTCGCACGACGCCTTCCGGCGCGATCTGGAGCGCCTCGCGCAGGCGGTCGCCGAGGGCCGGGCGCACACGCCGGGTGTCCGGGCCGGCTGGGCGAACTTCACCCGGCAGCTGCACATCCACCACACCGCCGAGGACGCCGAGCTGTGGCCCCGGGTACGGGAACGCCTCACCGGGCGCCCCCGCGACCTCGCCCTCCTCGACGACATGGAGGCCGAGCACGCCCGTATCGACCCCCTGCTCGCGTCGGTCGACACGGCGCTGACCGACCGGGCACCCGAACTGCCCGACCTGGTAAGGGCGTTGACGGCCACTCTGGACGACCATCTGGGGCACGAGGAGGACAGCGCGCTGCCGCTGATGCAGGACGTCCTCACCGCTGCGGACTGGGGCGCCTTCACCGGACGGATGCGCGAGACCCAAGGGCTGCGCGGTGCCTCGGTGTTCGTGCCGTGGATCGTCGACGGCGCCGGGCCGGCGGACCGCGAGCGTTTCTTCGGCTCCCTCCCGGCGCCGGTGCGCGTCCTCAACCGGCTGTTCTGGGAGGGGAGTTATCGCCGCAAGGGGCTGTGGGCGGGCGTCCAGGAGGCGTTCTAGGACGCGTCGCGGAAGACGATGCCCAGTGCGTGCCTGCGGCCGGAGCGCACGGTGCTCACCCCGTGCCGCATCGCCCCGGCCGACCAGCCCCGCCGGGTGCGCACCGGACGGTCCCGGGTGGTGAAGACGAGCCCGTGGCCCTGTTCCAGCGCGGTCGCGGTGCCCCGGGACTGGGCCCGGGGCCGCTGCTCGACCATGAGGAACTCGCCCCCGGTGTAGTCGGCGCCGTACACGTCGAGGCCGACGACCACCTGGAGCGGGAAGACCAGCTCGCCGAAGACGTCCCGGTGCAGCGCGTTCCAGTCGCCCGCTCCGTACCGCAGCAGGATCTGCGCCGACCGGTCCTGTCCGGCCGCATGGCACCGCTCCAGCCACTCCTCCAAGGAGTCCGGCCAGGGCGCCGGGCGGCCGAGCCGGGCCGCCCAGTCCCGGGCGACGGGCAGCAGCCGGGAATACAGGGCAGCACGCAGCGCGGCCACCGGGGCCGGAAGGTCATGGGTGAAGTACCGGTACTCGCCGGAGCCGAACCGGTGGCGCTCCATGTCGACGGTGGTCCGGAACAGCTCCGGCTTGTCGTACAGAGCGGCGAGGTCACGGCACTCGGCCGGTGTGAGCAGCGGCCCGGTGGGCGCGCTGCCGTGCACGTCGAGCTCGGCGGCGAGGGCCGTCCAGTCGGTGTCGCCTGCCCGTTTGCGGGCCTGGGCCCTGGTGAGCGTCACGTCGTCTCCCTCCGTCACACCAGCATCGGCTGCAGCGCGCCCTCATGGGTGAGCAGCCGCACCTTGCGCTCGACTCCGCCCGCGTAGCCGCGCATCGAGCCGTCGGCGCCGATCACGCGGTGGCAGGGGCGGACGATCAGCAGGGGATTGGCCCCGATCGCCGCGCCCACGGCCCGGATCTCGTGTCGCGGCACCTCCAGGTGCCCGGCGAGTTCCCCGTAGGTGGTCGTGGTGCCGTACGGGATGTCGTCCAGGGCCCGCCACACCCGCTGCTGGAATCCGGTGCCGGCGGGGGCGAGGTCGAGGTCGAAGCGGGTGAGCCGGCCAGCGAAGTAGTCGTAGAGCTGCCGGGCCGCCTCGGCGAGGGCCGCGTCGTCGCGCCGCCAGTCCGCGCCGACGGCCGGCGCGCCCCGCTGACCCGGCAGGGACAGCGAGGTGAGGGTCGTCTCCCGCCCTGCCAGCAGCAGTTCGCCCAGGGGGCTGTCGATGGTCGTGTACGTGTTCATGGCTCAAGTCTGCTGCGCGGCACCGGTCACGACCGGCGGGAATCGGACGTGGTCCTCACTCTCGGAGCACCTCTCGAGGTACCGTCACACGGGCACTGTGAGCAGGGAGTATTTACGCGTGAGTACCTCGGCGGTACCGTGAGGGCATGCCAGCCCTGAATGTGGAGTTCAGTGATCGTGAACTCGAGGATCTGCGGCAGATCGCCAAGGAACGCGGCACGTCGATGAAGGCGCTCGTGCGCGAGGCGGCGGCGGCCGACATAGCCCGGCACCGGGCCCTGCAGGAAGGGGCGGAGGCGTTCCGCCGCTTCTTCGCCTCCCACGCCGACGAGTTCGCGGCCGCGTTCCCCGAGGACGAACCGTCCGCCACGGGCGAGGGGCGGGTCGCCTGACCGATGGCATCCGTCATCCACATCGACGTGCCCTGGCTGCTCCAGCGGCATGAAGAGGTCCTGCCCGACCAGCCGACCGTCAACGACTTCTCCGCGCTGGTCGCCGCCGTGGCCCGGCACCGCGTGGACCCGCCCCGCCTCGGCGTGGACTCCGACCCGGCCTGGCGGGCGGCCGCCCTGCTGCACACCCTCGCGCTGCTCAAGCCGCTGCCCTCGGCCAACGCCCGCTTCGCCTGCTCGACCGCCGTGGCGTACATGTTCGTCAGCGGCGTCGGCATCGACCCGCCCTACGGCGCCCTCGTCGATCTCGCCCGCGATCTGATCGACGGCAAGACCGATGTCTACGGCGCGGCGGACCGGCTGCGCTCCTGGCAGATCTGAGGACCCCGGCCGCACGGCCCTGTCACCCCCCGGGGCCGCCGGCCCAGGGCGGGAGGAACAAGGCCGGCGGCCCGTGCTGCGCAGGAGAGCCGCCGTCCTGCGCGGGGCCTTTCGAGAAGGTCCGCCACCAGTGCACCACGGGGGCGCGCACGCCGGGAGCGTGCGCGGTGCTCCGGCGCGTGCGCCTGTTTCACACGGGGCGCATGGAATGAGGAAAGCCGGGGCGGGGAACGCGAGTTGCGAGCGTATCTGAAGTCCCTTCAAAGATGCGGATGTTGCTCAAGTGCCTTGTTGGTCATCAGTGTGTTGTGCAAGGGTTGACCACCCGTGCGGGGGGAATGGCCGGGACACGTTCGCCTGGCTGAGGGGAGCAGGGGCCGACGGACGTACCCGAATTCACGCTCCTCGCGCTCGCCGTCCAAGAGGTGTGTACCACCAGGGGGCCTTTTCGGCGGCGGTGACTCCTGTGTGTCCTATGCGCGTGGGAAGGAATTCGCTCAGTGGCCACCCCCCACCCCCCTCGTCCGCCTTACCCGCCGGCCGGCGGTGTTCCGGGAGAATCCGACGAGAACGTCGCCGCCCGGCTCCGCGGCCGCCCCGACGGTGAGACCGCACGTTCCGTCGCGCTGCTCATGACGCGGCACTGGCAGCCGGCCCGCGACTACGCGGCCATCTGCCTCGCCTCCCGGAACGAGGTCGCCTCCATGGTGACCTCGGCCGCCTTCCACCAGGTGCTCGACCGGCTGGCACTCGGCGAGCCGGCGCTCGCGCTGCGCCCGCGGTTCCTGGTGGCGGTGCGGGACACGGTCCGCGTCTGGACCACGGAGGACCGGATATCCGCCGTTCTGCCGGAGCTGCTCAAACCCGCGGGCGGCCGCGGCATGCGTTCGGCGAAGTCGATGACGCCCGAAAATCGCATACTGTCCGAGCGGTCATTCCAGGCCCTACCCGGGCTCGCCCGGTGTCTGCTCTGGCACACCGAGGTGGAGGCTGAAGCGATAACCGTCCCGGCCGGTCTGCTGGGCATGGACACCGAGACCGCGTCGGCCGCACTCGAACAGGCGCGGGAAAAATTCCGTGAAGGATGTGTACATGCCCATCGGGAACTCGCGCCGACCAAGGATTGCCGCTTCTACAACCGTCTCCTCGACGTTCCGATTCGGCGTGGCGGAGCGTTGCTGCCCGATGTCCAGCAACATCTGACCGAATGCCGCTACTGCCGTTTCGCCGCCGAACAACTGAGCCATTTCGAGGGCGGCCTGGGAGTGCTGCTGGCCGAGTCCGTACTCGGCTGGGGCGCCCGCCGCTATCTGGAGTCCCGTCCCGGCCGCGCGGGCCAGGGCACGCGGTCGCGCACCCCGCGCCCGCGTGGTTCCGCCCGGCACGGCGGCGGCCGCCCCCGCATCCTGCCCCGCATCCCGCTGCGCGGGCGCGGCACCCCGGGCGCGCTGCGCACCTCGCGGACGCTGTTGACCGGGCTGGGCGTCGCCTCCGCCGGGCTGATCGCCACGGTCGCCGTCGTCGGCATGTGGTCCCACGACGACGGTGTCGACCCGGCCGCCTCCACCAGCGCGAGCGACGGCTCGACCCCCGGTGCCGGCGCCGGGTCCTCGCCCGGCACCGCCCAACTGCCCACCGTGCCGCGGGACTCGAGGCTGCGCAACGCCTCCGCCGACCTCTGCCTCGCCGTCAGGGGCAGGCCGAAGGCGGGGGCCGACACCGAACTGGCGGCCTGCTCGACAGACGCGAGCCAGCAGTGGTCCTACGGCGGCGACGGACGGCTGCGCAGCGCGGCGGCCCCCGACCTGTGCCTGGACTCGCACGTGGACGCCGGTGTGGTCGTCCTCGGCACCTGCGGGGGCGGTGACGACGTGCGCTACGACCTCACGGTGCGCGGGGAGTTGCTGCCGCGCTGGGACGAGCAGCTCGCGCTGGCCGCCACGACCGACGATCCGGGAGCCGACATCGTCGTCAAGGTCCGGGACGGCTCGCCCGCACAGCGGTGGCTGACCGAGCCGCCGGCGTCCGCCAGCCCGGGTTCGCTGTCGATCACGGGCCCGGAGAAGCCCGCGGTGCGGCCCGCCGAACTGGCCAGGGAGCGGGCGTAGCGCAGGGGGGCTCGGGGGCGACCGCAAGGGCCTGTCGGGAAGGTCCCGCCGTCCGCCCGGAGGGAGGGCAGTGCGGCAGTCATGGGGGAGCGTGCTGGGCGTCGCGGGGCAGGCGGGATTTCGCAACCGGCCCCGCAGACGATCCTGTGCCCGCCCGCTGCGGCCGGGAAGCGGCCGGCGCCGGCCCGGCCGCCGTCCTTCAGCGCGCCATCGACGGGGCGGTGGCGGCGCGGACGTTCTCGGGGCCGTCACATGGGATCCTCGGCGAGGTCGGCGGCGCTGACCGTGGCCGGCGTGGCGTGCCCGGACAGGGCGAGGGTCAGGTCGAGCTCGGCGAGCAGACAGCGGATCACGTGCTCGACGCCCGCCTGTCCGTCCAGGCCGAGACCGTAGACGTACGGCCGCCCGAGCAGGACGGCCTGCGCGCCGAGCGCGAGTGCCTTGAAGACGTCGTCGCCGCTGCGGACGCCGCTGTCGAACAGGACGGTCAGCCGGTCGCCGACCGCCTCGGCCACCCGCGGCAGCGCGTCGGCGGCTGCGACGGAACCGGCGACCTGACGGCCGCCGTGGTTGGAGACCACCACGCCGTCCATGCCGGCGTCGGCGGCGAGCCGGGCGTCGTCCGGGTGCAGGATGCCCTTGAGGACGATCGGACCGTCCCAGTTCTCCCGCAGGAACGCGAGGTCGGGCCAGGTGTGTCCGGCATCCCCGAACAGCCCGAGGAAGTGCCGCACGGCCGCGTTCGGGTCCTCGTGCACGGGCTTGGCCAGTCCCGCCTGGAAGGCCGGGTCGGTGAAGTAGTTGGCGGTGCCCACCCCGTGCAGGAACGGGAGGTAGGCGAGGTCGAGATCCCGTGGGCGCCAGGACACCAGCGGGGTGTCGAGGGTGACGAGCAGCGCGGAGAACCCGGCGGCCTTCGCCCGTCCGAGGAAGCTCCTGGTCACCTCGCGGTCCTTGCCCCAGTACAGCTGGAACCACCGTTCGGTGTCGCCGAGTGCCTCCGCCACCTGCTCCAGCGGTGTGCTGGACGCCGAGGACAGGATGTACGGCACTCCGTGCGCGGCGGCGGCGCGGGCGGCGGCGGACTCGGCGTCCGGATGCATGATCGACAGTACGCCGACGGGCGCCAGCGCCACCGGCGCGGGCAGCGGGCGGCCCAGCACCCGCACCGAGAGGTCCCGCTCAGCGACGTCTCGCAGCATGCGGGGCACGATCCGGCGTCGCTCCAGGGCCGCGCGGTTGGCCCGCATGGTGCTGCCGTCGCCCGCGCCGCCGGCCACATAACCGACCGGGCCCGGCCCGAGCCGCGTCTCGGCCAGCGCCTCGAGTCTGGTCAGATCCGTGGGGAGCCGGGGCACCGCCCCGCTCATCCCGTTGAGATAGATCTCGTACTGGAAATCGGCCCAGTGCTTCGCCACCGTACGCCCCACCTCTCCGCCTCGAGCACGTGCAGCAATGACCATACTCGCGGGTATGTACGGGGCGAGGCACCGGTCTTGAAGCCAGGTCGTGGTCGCCGGGAGGACGGCTGGTCCGTCATTCGTCGTCGGCCGGTGCGTCCTCCGGCTCGGCGTCGGTGTCGGGTCCCTGCGCCCGCACCCGCTGCACCTGCTCGAGGGAGTCCCGCAGTTCGGTCAGCCAGTCGTCGGTGTGGCGCTGGACCAGCCGTACGCACCAGGCGAGGGCGTCGCTGCGGCTGCGGGCCACCCCGCCCGCGATGAGGGTGTCGAGGACCTGGCGCTCGGGCTGGCGCAGCCGGGTCATCACGGGCGCGGCGACATGGGTGAACAGGGCGCGCTCGCCGCCGCACACCACCCCCCAGGACACCTTGCGGCGGAAGCGGTGCTCGGCCTCGCGCGCCACGGCCACCCGTGCCTCCCGGGTGCGCTCGCGGAATTCCTCGATACGGCTCCGGATGGCCGCCTCCCGCTCGGCGGCCGAGGCGTCCTCGGCGAGCCGGGGTTCCGGGATGCGGCCGATCACGGTGATCTCCTCGCGGTCGGCGGTGAGCTCGGCCAGTTCCTCGAAGAGGTCGTCGGGAAGGCGGCCGGTGAACCAGCCGCGCAGCTTCTCGTGCTGCTCTGTCGTAATCATGTAATGACGATTACTCGGCATTCTCATGAACACAAGGGGGTGCTGGGGAGTCAGCCGAGAGCTCAACCGGAATGTTTCAGGCCGATTAACGAAGCGGGCAGAATCAGCCACTTGGCTGCTTCGGGCGATCAAGAACCGCTCAGTTCCGGGCTTCGATGGTTCGGATGCCGTGACTTCGCGCCACTGATTCAACACGCAAGGTTACTGATTCACAGGGGGTCGACGTGAGTTTCCGCGGCGGACTCGGCAGACTCGCGCTCGCCGGTCCGGCACCAACCCGAAACGGTCCGGCACCCCTTGGAATCCAGCGGAAGGATGCACACAATGCGGAACACCGCGCGCTGGGCGGCGACCCTCGCCCTCACGGCCACCGCCGTCTGCGGCCCCCTCACCGGAGCCGCCCTCGCCACCCCGGCCGCCGCCCCCGCCTCGCTCTACGCCCCCTCGGCCCTGGTGCTCACCATCGGGCACGGAGACAGCGCCGCCACCGTGACCCCGCAGCGCGCGGTCACCCTGAGCTGCGCCCCCACGCCTTCCGGCACCCATCCGGCCGCCGCCCTGGCCTGCGCCGAACTGCGCGCCGCCGGCGGTCTCGACGCCCTGGCGCCCAGGGACGACGTGCTGTGCACCAAGCTGTACGACCCCGTCGTCGTGACCGCCGATGGCGTCTGGCAGGGCAAGCGTGTCTCCTACGAGCGCACCTTCGCCAACCAGTGCGTGAAGGACGCCTCCACGAGCGACGTCTTCGCCTTCTGAGACCGGGATCGCGCGGTCCCCGGGCACCTGAGAGGCCCGCGGATGGGGAGTGTGGGCCTCCGTCGCGGGGTACGCAGCGATCTCGCACCAGGGGTCGGCAGGGCGGAGTGGGGCCGCCCGCCGACCCCTGGCATCACCTCCGCCCCTCCCCGGGAACGCCGGGGAGGGGCGGAAAGCGTTTCAGCAGACCCGTAGCGGCGAACAGCCGACGGATGCGCGGCTGGTCGCAGACGACCCGCAGCCGCCCCTCGCGCTCCCGGGCCCGGGACTCGGCCCGGCACAGGACGCGCAGTCCGGAGCAGTCGAAGAAGGCGACGTACCGCAGGTCGACCAGCACGTCCGGCAGCGGCCGGGCGGTCGCCGCGTCCAGGTGCTCGGCGACGAACCCCGCGGTGGCCAGGTCGATCTCGCCCGCGACCTCGATGACGGTGAACCGGCCCGAGGTCCTGGTGCGGGCATGGGGGTTCGGCGCGGGATGTTCGAGGGCACGGTCGTCCGCATCCGGGGTCATGGCCGCTCCACCGGGGCAAGGGGCGCATTCGATCCCCGTAGTTACCCCGGCTCGCGCGGAAACATCCCTGCGGGGCGGCCCGCAAGATCTGGTTCACTCGACAAGGTGAATACCACTGAAAGTGCTTGACAATTAGTCAGTTCGATCAGTCACGCGCGGTCCCGATGGCTGGTGTCGCACCACGGGAAGCGGCGACTGCGGCGGCAGGTGCACAGCGCGACCCGGAAGCGGTCGGAGGCGACCGTGGTGCCGTCCTCCAGTTCCACCTCCACCGGGCCCTCCACGAGCAGGGGGCCCTTGCGCTGGATCCTGATACGGCGGGGGGAGTCAGACGGGGAGTTCGGCACGGACGATCACCAGCTCTTCCTTCTCCTCGGCGGCCGACAGCAGCCCCTGCTCCCGCAGCCAGCGCTCTCTCTTGCGCAGCACGGGACCGAGCGCGATCCTGCGGCGCCCCGTCACGGCCGCCTTGAGGCCCGCGGTCCGCAGGTGGTCGAGCGTCCGGTCGGGTCCGCTGAGCGCGGAGTGGACCATCAGCAGCACCCCTCCGGGGCGCAGCAGATCCGGCGCCTCCCGGCAGATCCGGTCGACGACCAGCCGGCCGTCCCCGCCCGCGTCCCAGGCCCGGGCCGCACCGCGCGGCGCCACGTGGTGCTTCGGGGTGGGCACATAGGGCGGGTTGGACAGGATGAGGTCGAACGACTGACCCCGTACGGGTGCGAAAAGGTTTCCGCGGCGGATGTGCAGCGGCAGTCCGGCGAGCCACGCGTTCACGCGCGCGGTGCACACCGCCCGCCAGGACACGTCGACGGCCGTCACCCGCGAGCCACGGCGGGCGGCGGCGAGTGCCAGGGCGCCGCTTCCGGTGCCCACGTCCAGGACGTGCGCACCCGGCGCGAGAGGTTCCTCGGACAGGGCTCCGACGAGGAGGTCGGTGTCTTCCTGTGGGGCGTACACACCCGGGGGTACCAGTGGATTCACCGGGCTCAGGTACCCCCGGTGTCACGAAATAAAGGAGATTTCCGAAAGGTCGCCCGTCCGCAGGGACGACCGGCCGGCCCGCCAGTCGTCCAGCAGCCGGGAGGCGAAGCGGTCCTCGACGAATCCGGTCGCGTCGATGCCGAACGCCACGTCAGGCGCCAGGTGCGGCTCGTCGGCCAGCAGACCGCCGATGACGTCCTGGCGTACGACCTGTTCGTGGACGGCGTCCGCCTCGACGTGCTCGTCGTAGAAGTGCTCGGCGGCAGGACCCGCTCCGGTGCGGCGCATCGCCTCGGCGAGCCGCCGGGAGCCGGGGGAGGAGGTGATCTCGACCGCGGCGAAGTGGCCGACCAGGGCACCGCGCAGGGCCCGGTGCAGGCCGAAGAGGGACATCAGGTTGACGGTGACCAGCATCTCCGCGCTCGCCGCGTCGAGATAGCGGCCGTACGTCGTGTCCAGGCCGAGGTCGGTCATCAGGTCGGCGAACAGCCGGGCGTGCACTCGGTCGGGGCGGCCGCCGCCGAACTCGTCGAACTCCACCGCGGCCATCGCCGCCTTGGCCGGCCCCGCGAGCCGCGGCAGCACCCAGGCATGCGGGTCGGCCTCCTTGAGGTGGTAGAGCGACCGCTGGGCGGCATACTCCCGCAGCTGCCACAACTCGCCCTCGTCGCGCAGGAAATGGGAGACACCGGCGCCGTCGACGGGCTCGACGAGCAACTCACCGAGCGCGGACTCGACGGTGTCGTGCACCGGGGTGTCGGCGCGCAGCGCGGTCAGAAACCGGTGCTCCAGCCGCGCCCGCACCCGCAGCAGATCCGGATCCCACTCCCGCTCCGGCCCGACCCCCGCGAACCCGCGATAGTGCAGCTCGTAACAGAGGTACAGAGCCAGCTGGAGATCGTCCCCATACACCCCGGCCCCCGCCACGTCCTCATCCCGGGGCAACCCCCCGCCCCTCACCAGATACTCCATGACGGCAGCGGAAACGGGCCCCCGGGAAGCGGGCAGCAGCGGCCCTTCACAGTCGTGCTTCATGACGCCCGAGTACCCGTACGCCACGTCATCATCCCGGCAGCCGTCACGCCCCAAAGGGGCGCGGGGCTGTGTCAATGTGCGGCTCTGCCGCGGGGCGCGACCAGCCACAACGGAGCAGCACCCGCCATCCGACCGTCCGTCCGTGACACATCCGACGGCGTCACTGGCGTCATTCCCCCTCCGACTCCTCCTGCGCCCCCGCATTGGGCGTGATCGCATCACCCGCCTCCCCTTCATGCCGCCCCCGCCCGGCGGAGCCCCCCGCACGGGTCTCCGCGTTCTCGATCTCGCGCAGAACCTCCTCCAGCGCCGTGTCCGTCTGCTCATCCCTGTTCTTGTCGTCTCGCGACACGAAAACTCCCACCTCTCCTCAACTCGTCGCGGCAGCGATCCGCAGCGGCACGGGTTCCGGCGCCGCAGGCGCCTCGTTGAGCCGGATGACCTCCGCCCACCAGGACGGCCCGTCCTCGATGTGGCGCAGCAGCACTCCCTCGCGGATCGCCCAAGGGCAGACGCTGACCGATTTGAGGCCGGTCAGCTTCATCGCGGTGTGGCCGACGACCGCTCCCGCCAGGCTCTGCGCGGCGCGTGGCGCGGAGATGCCGGGCAGCAGGGCGCGTTCGGCGACGGACAGCGCGGCCAGCCGGTCGGCGGCCAGCCGCAGGTCCGCGCGGTGCAACTCCCGTTCCACGAACGGTCCGTGGCGCCCGGGCGCGGCCCCGCACAGCCGGCCCAGCTGCTGGAAGGTGCGGGAGGTGAAGACCGCGGTGCGTGGCCCCTCCCAGCGGATCCGCGCCGCGACGTCCCGCAGTTGATGACGGATCTTACGGCGCAGGGCGCGTACCTGCTCGGGGGTGGGAGCGTCCTGGTCCGGGAAGAACTCGTGCGTGAGCCGGCCCGCCCCGAGGGGGAGGGAGGCCACGAAGTCCGGCAACCGGCCCCGCCCGAAGGCCACTTCGAGGGAGCCTCCGCCGATGTCCAGCAGGGCGAGCGGTCCCGACCGCCAGCCCATCCAGCGACGCGCGCCGAGGAAGGTCAGTTCGGCCTCGACCTCGCCGGGCAGTACGCACAGCCCGACCCCGGTCCGCGAGCGGACGGCGCGCAGCACCTCCTGCCGGTTCGGGGCGGCCCGAACCACGGCGGTGGCGAAGGCCAGTGGCCCGGCCGCACCCCAGCGGCTCGCGGTGCGGCTCGCCTCGCCGACCGCTTCGACCAGCCGTTCCACGTCCTCCTGCGGGATGTCGCTCCCCGGCTTGACATGTTCAGACAGCCTCAGCCGCCACTTCGCCGTATGCACCGGCAGCGGCACTCCGCCCTCCGCGTCCGCCACCACGAGCCGGACGGTGTTCGACCCCACATCCACCACGCTGATTCGCATGGGCCCGTGGGTACCCGATTGTGCGCGGACCAAAGCTCGCCGGTGGTCTCACCCTGGTCTCGATCCTCGGAAGACGCCACGACATGCGAGGAGGGGCCGCCGTCTCCCTGCAGACGGCGGCCCCTCGGTCCGGCGCGGCTCACACGGCGGTGATCACATGTGGATGACCGGCGCGGCGTCCGCGTTTTGCTCCAGCACTCCGCGGCGGAAGAGCAGGAAGGCGATCACGGCACCCGCGGCGAACAGACCCGCCGACCACCAGAAGGCGGTGGTGTAGCTCTCGATCGTCGCCTGGGCCTGCACCAGCTTGCTGGTGGCGTCCCGGCCGCTCAGGTAGTTCGTGGCAGCGCTGGCGGCGAGGGTGTTCAGCAGCGCCGTACCGATCGAACCGCCCACCTGCTGCATGGCGTTGACCGTCGCTGAGGCCACACCCGCGTCCTCCGGGGTCACTCCACCGGTGGCCAGCTGCATGGCCGAGGGCATCACCAGGCCGAGACCGAAGCCCGTCACGATGAGCTGCGGCAGCACCGCGCTGACGTAGCTGGAGCCGACACCGATCCCGGTCAGCCAGGCCATGCCCACCGCGGAGATCGCGAAGCCCAACGGGATGAGCGCCTTCGGCCCGATACGCGGCAGCAGGGCCGTGCTGCCCAACTGCGCCGCCACCATCAGGGCGCCGACCATCGGCAGGAACGCGACACCGGTCTTGGTGGGGCTGAAGCCGAGGTTGAGCTGAAGGTAGTAGGTGAGGAAGAGGAACACGCCGAACATGCCACCGGCGGAGATCAGCACCGAGACGAACGAGGCGGCCCGGTTGCGGTCCAGCAGGATGCGCAGCGGAAGCAGGGGGTGTGCGGCCTTGGTCTGCCACCAGGCGAAGGCGGCCAGCAGCACACCACCGGCGATCAGGAAGCCCCAGGTCAGCGGCGAGCCCCAGTCGTGCGTCTCGGCGTTCGAGAAGCCGTAGACCAGCGAGAACAGACCGCCGGCCACGAGCACGGTGCCCGGCATGTCCAACTTGCCGTTCGTCGCGTCACGGTGGTTGGTCAGCAGGATCCAGCCGCCCGCGAAGGCGAAGACGGCGATCACGACGTTGACGTACAGCGTCCAGCGCCAGTCGAACGCGTCGGTCAGCAGTCCGCCGAGCAGCAGCCCCACCGCACCGCCGGCACCCGCGATGGCGCCGTAGACGCTGAACGCCTTGGCCCGTTCCCGTGCCTCGGTGAAGGTCGTGTTGAGCAGCGAGAGCGCGGCAGGTGCGAGGAGGGCGCCGAAGACACCCTGGAGGGCGCGCGCGGTGACCAGCATCCCGAAGCTGTTCGCGGCACCGCCGAGCGCGGACACCGCGGCGAAGCCGGCCACGCCGGCGAGGAAGGCGGTCTTACGGCCGAACAGGTCGGCTATCCGGCCGCCGAGCAGGAGCAGTGAGGCGAAGGACAGGGCGTACGCGGTGACGATCCACTGCCGGTTGCCGTCGGAGAAGCCGAGGTCCTTCTGTGCGGAGGGCAGCGCGATGTTCACGATCGTCGCGTCGAGCACCACCATCAGCTGGGCGAGGGCGATGACCGCGAGGATCCACCACCGCTTCGACGACGAGGGGTGTTCGGGTTCGGCGAGGGTGCCGGCTTCGGCACTCTCGGCCAGGGTCTTCTCGGACATGAGAACCACTCCAGGGAAGTCGTTCGGGTTGGACGGCGAAAATCGAAAGGAAGGCTTTGAACGAAACGGTTTCGTACACCTGTAGATTAGACACACAGGGAGCGAAACGGCAACGTTTCGCTAGATGTGTTCTCCGTCTCTTATTCCTTGACGGGAATATAACCGTGAAGGCATATTAGGAACCATGTCCGACGCCTCGCTCTGGACCGCTCTCGCCGATCCGCACCGGCGGGCCATCGTCGCGCTGCTCCTTGAGCGGCCGCGGCCCGTCGGCGAGATCGTGGAGGCATGCGGGCTGAGCCAGCCGAGCACCTCCAAGCACCTCAGAGTGCTGCGGGAGGCCGGCCTGGTCCGGGTCCGGCAGGACGCGCAGCGCCGTGTCTACGCCCTGGACCCGGCCCCCATCGCCGAGCTCGACGCATGGCTCGCGCCGTACCGCGAGCTGTGGAACCGCAGCCTGGACAAGCTGGGCCGCCGCCTCGACCGGACGGCGCCGGACGATCCCGAGGAACCCGCCCCGAAGGACTGATCCACCATGGCCGCTGATCTCACCGGCACCTATCTGACCCTGGACGACGGCCGCCCGGCCGTCCGCTTCAGCCGCGTCTACGACCATCCGATCGAGCGCGTCTGGCAGTTCGTCACCGACCCCGCGGAACTCGCCCACTGGTTCCCGTCCCGCGCCGAGATCGACCCGCGCCCCGGCGGCACGATCACCTTCACCGGCGACCCGAACATGCCCGAGTCCACGGGCCGGGTGCTCGCCCTCGACGAGCCGCGCCACCTCTCCTTCGAGTGGGGCGGCGACGAACTCCACTTCGACCTGGAGGCCCTGGACGACAGCCGCACCCGCTTCACCCTGACCAACGTGCTCCAGTCCACCGACACCGCCGCCCGCAACGGAGCCGGCTGGGAGGTGTGCCTGGCGGCCCTGGACGCGAGGGCACGTGACGAGCGGTCCGAGGGGCCGCACACCGGGGCCGGAAAACCCTGGAAGGAGTTCTACGAGGGCTACATCGAAGCCGGTGTGCCCTCGGGGGCGCCCGTTCCCGGCCTCGACTGACCCGGCCTCAGGCCATCTGCCGCCGCACCAGCTCGTGCAGCCGCCCGCCCGTGTCCGCGAGCAGCTGTGCGGGCGGGCCCTGCTGGGCCACCTTGCCGTCCTCCATCACGATGACGCGGTCGGCGTCCAGCACCGTCGAGAGGCGGTGCGCGATGACGACCCGCGTCGCGTTCAGGGCCTTCGTCGACTCGATCACCATGCGCTGCGTCTCGTTGTCCAGGGCGCTGGTGGCCTCGTCGAAGAACAGGATCCGTGGCCGGCGGATCAACGCCTGCGCGATCATGAGGCGTTGACGCTGGCCACCGGAGACCGCGCCGCTGCCCGAGACGATGGTGTGCAGCCCCATCGGCATCCGCTTGATGTCCTCGGCGAGCCCCGCCATCCCGGCCGCCGCCATCGCCTCCTCCGGCGTGTACGGCTCGGTGCCGCAGATGACGTCCAGGATCGAGCCGGTGAAGGGCTGCGCGTGCTGGAGCACGACCCCGCACTGCCGGCGCACCGCCGACTGGTCGAGCGCGGCCAGGTCCTGGCCGTCGTACAGGACACTGCCCGAGACCGGCTTGTCGAAGCCGATCAGCAGCCTGAGCAGCGTCGACTTGCCGCAGCCGCTCGGTCCGACGATCGCCACGAACTCACCCGGGCGTATCTCGAAGGACACGTCGTCCAGGACGAGGGGCCCGTCGTCCGCGTACCGGAAGGACAGCCGGCGCGCCTCGATCGCCCCCGTCAGCGGACCCGGCCGGGTGCTCGCCGTGCGCACCTCCGGCGTCGCCTCCAGCACCGGCTTGATCTCCTCGTACAGCGGCAGCGCGGCCACCACCGACACGAACGCGCCGGTCAGCTGAGTGACCGAGGTCAGCAGCATCGTCACCGAGGTGTTGAAGGTGAGGAACGCGGCAGCCGACATCACCCCGCGCGCGGGCCCCGCGAGCAGCATGAACATCAGCAGGGTGCACAGCGGCAGATAGACCGCGCCCATCACCGTGGTGAGATTCTTGATACGGCCGACCTTCTGCTGCAGCTCCCGGCTGCGGGCGAACTGCGACGCCCAGGCCGCGTACGCGTAGTTCTCGGCCGCGGCGACCCGCAGCTTCGGCAGTCCGCGCAGGGTCTGGAAGGCCTGGTTGTTGAGCTTGTTGCTCAGCACGACCAGCTTGCGCTGCCACCGCACCTGCCACAGACCGAGCCCGAGGAAGGCGCCCGCGATGACGATGAGCATGCCGATCGCCGCCATGGCCATCGACGGGCTGTACCAGAACAGCAGGCCCAGGTTCATCGCGCCGACGGTCACCGACTGCGCGACGACCGGTCCGATGCCCGCCATCATGCGGCGGATCGCGCTGATGCCCATGGCCGCGCTCGCCAGCTCACCCGTGGAACGCTCGGTGAAGAACTTCGTGGGCAACCGCAACAGCCGGTCCCAGACGGCCGGTTGGAGGGTGGCCTCGATACGGCCCTCCAGCCGGAGGATGGTGAGGTTCTCCAGCAGCATGAAGGCCGCCGCCACCACGCTGGTCAGCATCACCGCGAGGCAGACCTGCACGATCAGGTTCGTCTGGGCCCTCGGCACGAACTCGCCCAGCACCTTGCCGGTGGCGATGGGCACCAGCGCGCCGATCGCCACCGTCACCAGACCACCGGCCAGCAGGTTCATGAGGTCACCGCCGGTGCCGCGCATGCTGAACCGCAGCAGCCGCAGCGGGCTCAACGTCCGGTCGGGCAGCGGACGGTAGAACATCACCGCACGCGGCTCGAACTCCTCCGCGTTGGCCTTCTCGATCGGGGTCTCGCGTCCGGTCGACGGATGGACGGCCACATAGCCGCCGCGCCGCCACAGCAGCGCGACCGGCGCACCCGACAGGGCGCGGTGTCCGACCAGCGGCCCGATGTTGTCCCGCCACCAGTGGCCGTCGAGGCGTACGGCCCTCGTGCGCACCCGGGAGGCGACGGCCACCTGCTCCACCGGGTCGAGCCGGTCGCTTCCCGTTCCGCTCTGCGCGCGGTCGGCGAGCTGGATGCCGGCCGCCTCGGCGACGAGCTTGCACGCCGCGTAGCTCGCGTCGGCGTCGGCGGACGTCGCGCGCTGGGCGGAGGACTTGCCGATCGAGGCCAGCAGTGTCCGGTCGGCCTGGGCGCGGACGGCCTCACCCGCCTTGATCCCGGCGGCCGTCCGGGTCTCGTGGGTGCGCTCCACCTGCTCGATCCAACGGTCCAGCGTGGTGAGCAGCCGGTACTGCTGGTCGACCATGCTCTGCCACACCGCCGGGTCCATCAGCAGGTCGGCCGCCGCCTCGGCGCCGTACAGCGAGCCGTACTGGACGCTGCCCGGCGGCACCTGCATCCAGAACACGTCGTCGTCCGTGACCTCCGTGGCCCGGTCGGTCGCCATCGGCGCCTGGAAGAGGACGGACAGCCCGCGGCCGACACCGAGCGCGAGCGCGTACTCCAGCGGGCTGGTCGTCGGGGGGACGTACTGCGGGTTGCCGTACGCGTCGTAGGACCAGGTCTGGGTGTCGGCCGTCTGGTACAGCTCGCGCAGGCCGATGCGGTGGACCACGCAGTCGCGCAACGGACGGGCGACCAGGGTGTGCTGGGGCCCGAGGACCGGGCCGAGGACCAGTGAGCCCGCCTCCAGCCGGCCGAGGTGGTGCCAGTGGCCCTGCTGCACGGCGTCCACCGCGAACAGGTCCAGGCTGCCGGCCGCGACCAGCCACAGCACCTGCGGGCCCTCCAGATCGAGCCGGGTGAGGCCCGAGCAGCCGATCCGGCTGCCCAGGGAGCCGAGGGCGCCGAGTACCAGGTCGCCTTGGTGTGCGGTCGTCATCTCATCGCTCCCTGACCAGCGCCGCGTACGCGCCGCCGCGTGCCACCAGGTCCTCGTGCCGCCCGCGTTCCACGATCGTGCCGTGCTGCAGGACGACGATCTCGTCGCTGTCGCGCACGGTGCTGAGCCGGTGCGCGATCACCACGCAGGCGCAGCCGCGCCGGCGCAGGTTGTCCATCACGACCTGCTCGGTCTCCGCGTCCAGCGCGCTGGTCACCTCGTCAAGGACCAGGATGCTGGGCCGGCGCACCAACGCCCGTGCGATCTCCAGGCGTTGGCGCTGACCGCCGGAGAAGTTGCGGCCGTCCTGCTCGACCTTGCTGTGGATGCCGCCGGGCCGGCGCGTCACCACGTCGTACAGGGCCGCGTCGCGCAGCGCGTCGATCACGGCGTCGTCCGGGATCGAGGGGTCCCACAGCGCCACGTTGTCGCGGACCGAGCCCTCGAAGAGGAAGACCTCCTGGTCGACGAAGGACACGGAGGCGGCCAGCGCCCCGCGCGGGATGTCGTCCAGGCGCTGTCCGTCGATGCGGATCACGCCCTCCCAGGGGGAGTACAGACCCGAGATCAGGCGGGAGACGGTCGACTTGCCGCTGCCCGAGCCACCGACCAGGGCCACCTGCTGGCCCGGGCCGACCGTGAGGTCGAAGCCCGTCAGCAGCGGCTTGTCCAGCGGGTTGTAGCCGAAGGTGATGTTCTGCAGCTCGACATGGCCGTGCAGCCGGCGCGTGGAGTCACCGGCGCCCGGACGCCCGTAGAGCGGGTCGGCCTGGAAGTTCTCGACGTCCTTCAGGCGGGCCACGTCGGCGGCGAAGTCCTGGATGCGGCCCGCGACTCCGTTGAGGCGGGTGATGGGGGCGGTGAAGCGGGTGACCAGGGACTGGAAGGCGACCAGCAGGCCCACCGAGATGCCGCCCTCGACCGCGCGCATGCCGCCGACCCACAGGATCACCGCGCTGTTGAGCGAGGCCAGAGTCGGCGCGACCATGCCCAGCCAGGCGCTCGGCACCCCGAGCCGCTGCTGCTCCTCCAGCGTCGTGGCGTGCTGTCCGGCCCACTTGCGGAAGTAGCCGTCCTCGCCGCCGGTCGCCTTCATCGTCTCGATCAACTGCAGGCCCGTGTACGCGGTGTTGGTGAGCCGGGCGCTGTCCGCGCGCAGCTTGGCCGTACGGGTGGCCCGCAGCCGGATGACGACCCGCATTGCGACGATGTTCAGCAGCGCGACGCCGATGCCGACGAAGGTCAGCTGCGGATCGTAGGTGTAGAGGAGGACGGCGTACAGGACGACGACCACCGCGTCGACGCCCGCCGCCGCGAGGTCGCGGGCCAGGGTCTCGGCCACCTGGTCGTTGGACTGCAGCCGTTGCACCAGGTCGGCCGGGCTGCGCTGGGCGAAGAACGTCACCGGCAGCCGCAGCAGATGGCGCAGGAAACGGGCGCTGGAGAGGGTGGAGGAGATGATGCGGCCGTGCAGCAGGTTGGCCTGCTGCAGCCAGGTCAGCAGGACGGTGAACAGCACGCACGCGCCCATCGACGCGAACAGCACCCCCAGCAGCGAGGTCTGCCCGCCGATCAGGAACATGTCGATATAGGTACGGCTGAGCGCCGGCACCGCAGCCCCGACCAGGACGAGCAGCAGGCTCGCCAGCACCGCGGCCGGCATGGTGCCCGCCGTGCCGCGCAGCCGGGCGGGCATCGCGCCGAGGACGCCGGGCCTGCGGCCGCCCCGGATGAATCCCTCGCCGGGCTCCATCACCAGCACGACACCGGTGAAGCTGCCGTCGAAGTCCTCCATCGGCACGAAACGGCGGCCCTTGCCGGGGTCGTTGATGAAGACACCGCGCCTGCCGAAGCGACGGCCCATGCCGTCGTAGACGACGTAGTGGTTGAACTCCCAGAACAGCACGGCCGGGGTCCTCACCTCGGCGAGGGCGGCCGTGTCCATCTGCATGCCCTTGGCCGTCAGGCCGTAACTGCGGGCCGCCTTCAGCAGGTTGCTGGCACGCGAGCCGTCCCGGGAGACACCGCAGGCGATGCGCAGTTCCTCCAGCGGGACGTGCCTGCCGTAGTGGCCGAGCACCATGGCGAGGGAGGCGGCGCCGCACTCCACGGCCTCCATCTGCAGGACCGTCGGCGTACGGACGGTCTTCGCCCTGCCCTTGGGGACCGGGCGCTTGGGCGGAGCGGAGCGGCGCCTGCTCCGGGTCTCCTGTGCGGTGCTCACGGCAGCAGCCAATCGACGGGACGCTGGTCGGCCAGCCGGATCGAGCCCGAGGCCATGGTCATGGAGGTGAGGCCGAACGGCGGGCCGTCCTTGGACGACCACCGGTAACCGCTCTTCGTCGCCGACGACTTGTCCAGCTTCACGAGTACGGCCACCGGGCGGCCCTTCTTGGTGAACTGCTCGCCCAACTGGCTGTCCCCGAGGAACGCGGCGATCTGCTGCGCCGACTCGGCGGAGCGGTCCACCGACTTCACCTGCCCGCGCAGCACGCCGTACGTCTGGGTGGGCACCGAGGAGACGGTCAGGTCGACCTCGGCGTGCGCGGGGATGGAGGCGGCGTTCTCGGCGGGCACGTACACCGTGGCGTACAGCGGGTCGGAGGCGTGGGCGACCTTCTCCACGGCGGCCACGTTCGCGCCGGTCTGGATGATCTGCCCGATGGTGGCGGCGAGCCCGGTGATCCGGCCCGCGGCGACCGTGCGGACGACGGTGTCGCCCTGGGCCGTCCTGACCTTGAGGACGGGGGAGCCGGCGGGCAGTCGCTCGCCCTGCTCGGCCAGCACGGCGGTGACCTGGCCGGCGACCGGGCTCTGCAGGATGTAACTGCCCTGGCCATGGGTGAGGATGGCGGGCGCGCTGACCGTGGAGGCCACCGAGCCGGTCACCGCCCATACCGAGGCGGCCGCCACCGCGACCACCGTCACGGACAGCGCGAGCCAGCCCTGCGGCCGGGCGAAGCGCACGGGGAGGTCGAGCTCCTCCGGCGACTGGAGCTTGGCGAGGGCCTGTTGGCGGAACTGCACGGGACTTTCCCTCACCTGAAAACGAGGAAGGACCGGCTCGGTGAGCCGGCTGGTTCACGACAACGACAAGCCCCGGAGCCGGCGAACGGCTCCGGGACTCACGATCACAGGAGGTGCGATCAGAGACCGGCGACCAGGTTGGTGACCGGGGCGGTGTTCAGGCCGGTGACACCCTCGACGGTGCCGACAGCCGTGTCGACCAGGCCGGAAACCGGGGCGATGCCGTCCACCAGGCCGGTGACGGTGCCGAGGGCGTTCACGGACAGACCGCCGGAGACGTTGTCGAGCTCGGCGTCGGAGATCTCGACGGTCTCAACCTGGGGGGTGGAGTTCATGATGGAACTTCCCTTCACATGGATATCTCATAAGGGGGGAGCGGCACCCCTCTGGGGACAGAGCGACGACCGCGGACCGCGGGTGCCGGGCGTCCGTCTCCGGAGCCCTTCGCGGCTCCCGCGGTGCGATGGATCAAAGCACGCGGCGGGTCCGGGCTTCCAATCAACCAACCGCCTCACCAGGCAACTTGAGTCCCAGGACCACCGATCCGTGCAGGAGTGCGCACGGCTCGGTGGCAGGTTCTTCACATGCGTCACCGCATCGGCTCGTCCCGGGTCTTGCTGATCGTCAGGTGAATCCGACACTCCCGTCGCAATGGCATGGGGGGTGGGCGCGCTTGTGCAGAACCTTCGCCCGCCGTGACTTCGTTGAGTATTCAATGTGCAGATTCTCGGGAGCCGGGATTCGGCGCGTTGTTCACGACGGGCCGTCACCGGCCGACTGCGGAACGTGTCAGCCCAGAAGCGCGTAGATCGTGCTCGCCCGAGCGGCGATCTCGCCGGAGTTCCCATCGGTCATCGTGATGTCTGCAAACGCCATGCGCCGGCCGAGCTTGCTCAGGACCGCCTCGATCAGGACATCCGAACCGGACACCACGCGCTGGAACGACGTCGACTGCTGAACCGTCGTCATGGGCCCGTACGCCCCGCGCGCCGCGGACACCGCGATCACCGTCGCCGTGTCCGCGGCGGCCATCAGTGCCTGCCCCGACAGCCCTCCGCCCTCCCGCGACAAGCGGTCCGACCAGGGCAGACGCAGGATGGCCCGGTCGTCTCCCACCGCTTCGACACGCAGGCCGAGGTCGAGCACCCATGGGGCGAAGTTGACGGAGAGGATCTTGTCGGCTTCGGCGGTCGTCATCGTCATATGGGCGATTGTTCCCCGTGCCGCTGCGTCAGACGCGGGTCATGGCCGATTCGGCTTCCGGCAAAGAGAGTTGGCAAACGGAATTGAACGCACCACGCGGCCCCTGCGTACCAACAGCCATCCAGGCGCCAGAACAGAACAGCTGCCGAACGGCGGCAAAGACTCCGGTCCCCCCAGGAGGTCGAGAAGTTTGAGTCACAAGCGAATTCCGAAGCGTAAGGCCGCGATCGCGGCGGGCAGCGTCGTGGCGCTCGGCGCGGCCGCAATCCTCCTGCCCAACGCCATGGCCTCACAGGACGGATCGTCGAACGGCGCCGCCGTCGCACCCAAGACCCTGAAGGCGACGGACGCTTCGGGTCTCGCCGCGCAGCTCCAGCAGCTGCTCGGTCAGGCCTTCGCCGGTTCGTACTACGACTCGGGCAGCCAGCAGCTCGTCGTCAACGTCATATCCGGCGACAGCAACGTGGTGGTGCAGGCGGAGAAGGCCGGCGCGAAGGTTCGTGAGGTCAAGAACAGCCTCGCCGCGCTGAAGGCCGGGGCGCAGACCCTCAAGGCCAAGGCGACCATCCCGGGCACGGCGTGGGCGATCGACCCGAAGACCAACAAGCTCGCCGTCACGGCCGACAGCACGGTCACCGGCGCCAAGTGGGACCGACTGACGTCGACGGTCAAGAGCCTCGGCGCCGACATGGCGTCGGTGAAGAAGACCTCCGGCACCTTCAAGACCCTGGTGTCGGGCGGCGACGCCATCTTCGCCCAGGCGGAGGGCGGCACGGTCCGCTGCTCCCTCGGCTTCAACGTCACTGCGAGCGACGGCAGTCCGGCCTTCCTGACCGCCGGTCACTGCGGAGTGGCCGCCAAGCAGTGGTCCGACTCCGAGACGGGCCAGCCCATCGCCACCGTGGACCAGGCCACCTTCCCCGGCGACGGTGACTTCTCCCTGGTCAAGTACGACGACCCCAACACCCAGGCCGCCAGCGAGGTCAACGTCGGCAACGGCCAGACCGTCCAGATCACGCAGGCCGCGGACGCCACCGTCGGCGAGCAGGTCTTCCGCATGGGCAGCACCACGGGCCTGCACGACGGCCAGGTCACCGGCCTCGACGCCACGGTCAACTTCCAGAGCGAGACCAACCCGGGCGGCGTGGACACGGTCACCGGACTCATCCAGACCAACGTCTGCGCCGAGGCCGGCGACAGCGGCGGCTCGCTGTTCACCCAGGACGGCAGCGCGGTCGGCATGACCTCCGGCGGCAGCGGTGACTGCACCGCCGGCGGCGAGACCTTCTTCCAGCCGGTGACCACGGCCCTGCAGGCCACGGGCGCCACGCTGGGCAACGGCGGCGCGGGCGCCGGCGACCAGGGTGGCGCGGCCGACCCCTCCGCCTCCGCGACCGACGGCACCGGCGCCGGCGACCAGGCGGGCGGCGGCGACGCGGTGGGCGGTACGGCCGACCCGTCCGCGACGGCCACCGACGGCACCGGCGACCAGTCCGGGGTCGGCGACCAGTCGGGTATCGGTGACCAGTCCGGCACCGGCGACCAGGGGACCGGCGCGAACGACGGCTCGTCGCTCACCCAGACCCGCTGATCGGCCCAACCCGCGGTTCCGGTCGACAGTGGACGGCCCGGCCCTCCGGCGGGAGGGCCGGGCCGCACCGCTTGTGCGACCACCGCCGGTCCCGGCCCGACAAGCCTCAACAGGGCCTCCGGCGAGGGTCGTTGGGGCCGCGACCGGGGAATCGGGTCCGCTTGACCGACCGCACCGCACGACGCGACGGGACGTCGTCCCGCACCGCGTCCGCGGGCTCAGCGCGCCCTCAGCAGCAACAGCGCGACGTCGTCCAGCCGTTCGCGGGTGCCGTCGTCGTGCCGCACCAGATGGTCGGCCAGCTCCTCGAGCGGCAGCTCCCCGGCCTCGCCGAGCCGCTCCCCGAGGTGCGCCAGCGCGTCCTCGATGTCGACGCCCGGCGACTCGATCAGCCCGTCGGTGTACAGCACGAGCACCGAGCCGGGTGCCAGGCCCACCTCCGTCGTCGGGTAGGCGGCGGCGCCGTCGATGCCGAGCAGCGGACCGCCGGCCAGATCGAGCACCCGTACCCGCCCGTCCGGACGGCGCAGCAGCGGCGGCGGATGACCGGCCCGGGCCATCACGGCCCGCCCGCGCCCCGGATCCAGCCGCAGATACAGACAGCTGGCGAACAGGTCGGCGCCCAGATCGATCAGCAGCCGGTTGGTGCTGCGCATGACCTCCTCCGGAGCCTGCCCCACGGTCGTGTACGCCCGCACGGCGGTGCGGATCTGGCCCATCAGCCCGGCCGCGGTCACGTTGTGCCCCTGCACGTCCCCGATCACCGCGGCCGCCACGCCCTGCGTGGGCACCAGGTCGTAGAAGTCGCCGCCGATCTCCATGCCCTGGGTGGCGGGCAGATAGCGCGAGGCCGCCTCGACGCCGGGCAGCGAGGGCAGCGAGTGCGGCAGCAGCGCCTGCTGCAGGCCGTGCGCCAGCCGGTGCTTGGCGTCGTACAGCAGGGCCCGCTCCAGGGCCTGCGCGATCAGACCACCCAAGCTGATGAGCACCGCCCGCTCGTCCGCGGGGAACGGGTGCGGCTCGGCATAGGCCAGCAGACAGGTGCCCACCGGCCTGCCGGACGCGATCAGCGGAAGGTAGGCCCAGGCCTCGAAGCCGCCCGGAGGTGCCTGTACGTCCGGGTACAGCCGCTCCAGTTCCTCGCGGGAGGCGAAGAACGCCGGCACCCCGGTGGCCAGCGCGTGCGTGCCCGGTGTCGGCCGGGCCAGCGGCATCCCGTCGAACCGCTCCACGATCCGCTCGTCCGGATACCCGCGATGCCCCAGCACGTGCAGCCGCCCCGCCTCGGAACCGAGGACGACCAGCGCCTGACTGCCGACGGCCGGCGCGATCTCGTCCGCGACCAGCTGCACCACGTCCTGCACCCCCACCGCCTCGGTGAGCGCCCCCGCCAGCGTCAGCATCTGCGAGATGGTGACCAGCCGGGACGAGGCGTCGCCGGGCTGCGGACCTGCCCGGTTCATCTCCGTGACCGCCCGCGCCCGGGTCACCCGCACGCTCAGCCCGGTCGTACTCGGATACATCCGGAACGACAGCCAGTCCCCGGGCGGCCGCAGCGCCACGAACGACGTCGTGTGCTGGCTGAGCAGCGCCGCGCGGTAACGGTCCTCGTAGACCGGGTCGTTGAGCCAGGGCACCGCGGCCCAGAGCTGGTTGCCCAGCAGTCTGCTGACCGGGACGCCGATCAGCTCGGCCGCGGCCGCGTTGGCGAAGCCCACCCGGCCGTTCAGGTCCAGGGAGCACAGCCCGTACGGCAGCCTGGCCACCATCCGCGCCGCCTCCACGGTGCCGAGCGTGCCGGCCGCCCCGGCCACCACCGGCGTGGCGAGCAGATCGGGCTCCGGCAGTGGCGGACGGCTCTCCTGGAGGGCGCGCTCCAGCCGCAGCGCCAGCCGGTCGCAGGCCGCCGTGAGATGTTCGCGCTCCCGGTCCGACAGCTCCGGCGGGTGGGAGCCGGGCCAGGTCACGAAGACGGCGCCGTAGGCCGTCGACTCGGTCGCCACAGGTACGGCGGCCAGCGCGAAGGGGTACGGCAGCACCACGGCGATCCGGGGGTAGCGGGCCGCCATGTCCTCCTCGCCGCCCACCCACACCAGACGCCGCTCGCGCAGCGCGTCGGCGACCGGGATCGGCGCGCTCAGCCCCACCCGTTCCCACGGCGCCGCGAACGCGCGCGGCAATCCCGCCATCACGGCCATCTCCAGCACCGGTTCACCGGCCGCCAGCAGATACACCGCGCCGGCGTGCGCGTGCACCTCGTCCATCATCGAGGCGAGCGCCAGCGACAGCAGCGGTCGCCCCACCCGCGTCCGCACGGTCGCCGGCGTCTGGGCGGCCCCCTGCCCGTCGGACACGCCGACCACCTCCTCGCACGGCTCGGCGGCGGGTCCCAGGGATCAAATCTGCCCCTTGCGGACCGGACGCGCACGGCGAGCGAGGGGCCGTCGCGTCCGCGCGGCCCGAAGACGGGCAGGCGGAACCGCGACTCGGTGAAGAACGTCCGCGTACCCCCTGGGGCCCGGACCATGCCACCCCAGTCGTTGCGCGCGGCGGCGTGCGGGCGCCCCGTGCGCGCCCCCGCGCACCCTGATGGCCGGTTCTTCGCGCCCACGGATGATGCGGGCCGCCAACAATGGGCACGCGCTCAACACCATGGACGAGTCGGACGAATCTGAGGGACGGGCAGTGATCCGCGTACTTCTGGTGCACGACGAGTGTCTGATGCGTTCGGTCCTGGCGGAGTGGCTGCGCCGGGAACCGGATCTGGGGGTGGAGGACACGACATGGCGGGGGGCGCCCGCCAGGCTGCGCGCCCTGCGGCCCGACATCTGCGCGGTGGACCTGGAGAGTACGGAGGGATGCGGTGTCCCGTTCCTCGGTGAACTGAGTCGCCGGGACCGGGACGGGATCCCGCCGAGACTCCTGGTCCTGGCCAGCGCGAGCAGGCCGGGGCTGCTGAAACGGGCGGCGGAGGCGGGGGCGCTCGGCTATGTCGACAAGGAGGGCTCGCCGGACCGCCTGGTGCGCGCGATCCGCCGGGTCGCCGAGGGGGAACGTTTCGTCGACGACTCGCTGGGGTTCGGCTTCCTCAAGGCGGCGGAGATGCCGCTGACCCGGCGTGAGCTGAGTGTGTTATCCCTGGCCGCCGAGGGCGCCTCCGTCGCGGAGATCGCCGGGAGCCTGCACCTGTCCAACGGGACGGTGCGCAACTACATGGCGGCCATCACCCGCAAGACCGGCGCCCGCAACCGCATCGACGCGATCCGCATCTCGCAGGGTGAGGGCTGGCTCTGACGCCGGCACGGGCGCCCAGCTGCCGACCAGGTTCCGGTACAGGGGCGAGGACCGCACCAGTTCGTCGTGGGATCCGCAGGCGGTGCCCCGTCCGTCCAGCACCAGGACCCGCCGCGCGCGCCGGGCCGAGCTGATGCGATGGGCGACGACGACCAGCGTGCCGCCGGGCCGCTGCGCGAAGGCCCGCTCCGCGCGCTCCTCCGCCTGCGGGTCCAGATGACAGGTGGCCTCGTCGAGCAGGGCGAGCGGGGCGTGCGACAGATAGGCCCGGGTCAGCGCGATCAGCTGCCGTTCCCCCGCGGACAGCGCGGCCGGATCGACCTGGGCGCCGGGCCCGCCGAGCCGGTCGAGCAGCGGGGCGAGCCCCACCGCCTCGGCGGCGGCGAGCAGCTCCGCCTCGGGCACGGGCTCGGGCCGCAGGTATCCGAGGTTCTCGGCGAGGGTCCCGGTGAACACGTACGCCTCCTGCGGGATGAGCACCCGGCGCGCGGCGGCCCCGGCCGAGGGCACCGGCTCCCCGAAGACCCGGACGGAACCGGACCTCGGCTCCAGCAGCCCGGCGACCAGCGCGGTGAGCGTCGACTTCCCGATCCCGCTCGGCCCCACCACGGCCAGGTGGGCGCCGGGCGGCAGGGTGAGGTCGAGGTCCTGGATGACGGGGGCGGCGGTGGGACCGTAGGCGAAGGTGACGGAGGCGAGGGACAGCGCGGGGGACTCGTGGGCGGGGGACGTGTCCTCGCCGGCGGGAGTACGGGGGCGTGTGTCGGGCACCTCGCCCTCCCCGGCCGACGTCAGCCGGCGCAGCACCACCGTCAGGCGGGAGCCGCTCGTGCCGAGGCCGTGCACGAGGCTGTGGAGGGCCGGCAGGAGCGACTGGGTGGTGTAGGCGAGAGCGCCGACCAGGGCTCCGGTGCTGACGCCGTGAGCCAGGAGCCAGGGGGCGGACGCCAGGAGCAGGACGACGGGAAGCTGGCCGCCGAGCGCGAGCGCGGCGACCCGCAGGACGCCCCAGCGGGCGAGCGAACGGGCGGCGCGGAACTCGGCGTCGACGCGTTCCGCGGTGTCGGCGGCGATCGTCTGCTCGGCGCCGGTCGCCGTGACGTCCCGCAGCCCCGGGCACACGGCGCCCAGACGGTCCGCCAGCTCCTCGTCGGCGGTCAGGAACGCCTCCTGCCGGCGCGCCAGCGGCCGTAGCGTCGCCGCGAACAGGGCCACACCGGCCAGCAGCGGCGGCCCGACGACCAGCAGGAGGAGCGGGTCGAGGGAGAACAGCCCGGCCAGCGCGCCCACCGCGGTGAACACGAACGACCGCGACACCATGACCAGCCCGGCGAAGGTGTCCCGGGCGATCTCCACCTGCTGGGTGAGCCGTGACAGCGCCCCGCCGTCGGCCTCCCGCACCCCGCGCCCGACCACCCGCTCCACCAGCCGGTCCCGCAGCGGCTCGACCAGCGCGGCGACGGCCCCGTAGACGCGCGCCGTCCCGTAGGCGCCCACGACCACGCCCAGCCCGGCGAGCGCCAGCCAGACCAGCCCCACGTCCGTCCGCCCGGCCAGGAACCCCTCGTCCAGCGCCCGCGCGGGCGCGTACCCGGTCAGGAACGTCTGCCCCGTCTCCAGCACCGACCAGGCCGCGAGCCCCACGACGACCCGCCACCGGACCCGGAGGAAGCGCAGCCCGCTCCGCACGACGCCGTCAGCCATCCCCGAACACCGCCCGGTACTCCGGATCGCGCCACAGCTGCGCGTGCGGTCCCACCGCGCGCACCCGGCCCCCCTCCAGCCAGGCGACCGCGTCGGCACGTGCCGCGGTCGCCGCGCGGTGGGCGACGAGGAGCCGGGTGCCGCCCGAGCCGGGCGAGACGAGGGCCTCGGTGATACGGGACTCGGTCACCGTGTCGAGGCTGGAGAGGGCGTCGTCGAGGACGAGCAGTCGCCCGTCGTGGGCGAACGCCCGTGCCAGGCCGAGGCGTTGGGACTCGCCCCCGGAGCGGGGGGCGTCCGCGCAGAGGGTGGCGTAGCCGTGCGGCAGCCGGCGCACGAAGTCGTCCGCGTGGGCCGTCCGGGCCGCCTCCCGCACGCGGGCGGGCGAGGGGGAGGGCAGACCGAGGGCGATCGCGTCCTCGATGGTTGCTCCGAGCAGGGCGGGACGTTCGAAGGCGTAGCCGACGGCTCGGCGCAGCGCGTCGTGGGACAGCTCGCGCAGCGGGACGCCGTCCAGCAGGATCTCCCCGGCGTCGGGGTCGGCCAGGCGTCCGGCGAGCGCGGCGAGCAGGGACTTGCCGGTGCCGGAGCGGCCGACCACGGCCAGCGTGCTGCCGCCGGGGACGACGAGGTCGACTGCGTCGAGCACGGTCCGTCCGCCGCGCCGGGCCGTGACGCCTCGCAGCTCCAGCCGGCCGGGCCCCGGCGGCAGCCGGCGCTCGCCGTGGACGGGCGCGGGCTGCGCCATGACCTCGTCGACGCGTTCGGCGGCGCCCCGCGCGCGGGCCAGGCTCGCGAACTGTCCGACGAGGACGCCGACGCCGGCCGCGAGGACCGCGTACCGGGAGGCCGCGAGCACCTCGCCGACGGTCAGCCGGTGCCGGACCAGCAGGACTCCGGCGACCGCGACGACGCCGAGTTGCAGCAGCGGTGCCACGGCGCTCGCCCGACCGGCGGCCCGCCCCTGGACCCGCCACATCAGCCGGCCCGCGCGGGACAGCTCGGGCAGCGGGCGCAGGATCCGCGCCGCCTCCCTGTCCGCCGTACCGGCCGCCCTGACCGTGCGATGCCCCTCCACCGCCTCCGCGAGCGCGGTCGCGATCCGTCCCTGCACCCGCTGGTACTCCGCCACACAGCGGGTGGTGTCCCGGGCGAGCGCGCGCAGCAGCAGGGTCAGCACCGGCGCCCCGACGAGGAACACCGCCACCAGCCAGGGGTCGATCAGGCCGAGGGCCACCATGCCGCCGGCGGGCCCGGCGAACGCGGCGAGCAGTGCCGCGCGGGCGGCGGGCGCCGTCCCGGCCTGCGCCGCGTTGCCCACCAGCCGGGCGACGAGGTCACCGGGGCCGAAGCGGGCGGTGGCCCGCGGACCGAGGGCCAGGACGTGTCCGGTCAGGCGGCGCCGCAGCCATGCGGTGGTACGGGCGTCGAGGGTGCCGCTGAGCACGGTCTCGGCGGCGTCGAGGAGGGCCGCCGCCAGGACGAGCCCGGCACAGGTGAGCACCCAGCGGGTCGCGGGGGCGTGGGCCAGCAGCAGGTCCAGGGTGCGGCCGAGCACGGCCGGCAGCAGCAGACCGGCGCCGGTCGAGGCCACGCCGACCAGGCACAGGGCCACGCAGCGGGCCGCGCCGTGCCGGGTCGCGAGGCCGGTCAGGGGCATGGGCCGGCCGGCGTCCGCACATGTCGACGTCGTCGTCATACCGCCCCAGGGTCGTAGGGGTGCTCAGGACCCCGGGCGGCCCCTCCCTCGGAGGGAGTGACCGCCCGGAGCCGTGAACACACGAGGTGTGTCAGAGACAGAGCAGAACGCTCGCGGCGCTGATGCAGGAGAGGAGGCTGGCCGTGCTGGCGCCACCGCCGCCGGTGTGCTCGTCGGACTCCATCGTCTGCAGGTCGAGCAGTGCCATTTCGTGTCCTTCCTTCGGTGTCCACCCGTGGGGACGGGGGTTGGGTCACGACTCCGTCAGGTTGCGGAGCCGCGTCATGTGGGCCGCCTCGGAGGCGGCAGGAACGGCAGGTGGGCATGGCCCCCGCTCGCGGCGTCGAGCGCGAGGAGACAGCCCGCCGTTCCGGTGGCGAGGTCCATGGACAGCCGCATCATCTGGTGCCCGGGAAAGGCCAGTTGGCCCTCGTACGCCATCGCGTACCAGCCCAGGCCGGCGATCTGCTCGGCGAGCCGTCGCTCGTTCGCGCCCGGTGCCGTGGTGCGGCCGAGGTGCAGGATCATTCCGGCGCGGCCCTGGAAGAGGCCGGGCTGCGCGTAGAAGCGTGAGGTGGCGGCGGTCAGGATGCCGGCGCGGGCCTTGTCGAACCCGGCGTCGAAGGCGTGCGCGAGATGGTCGTCGAGGACCATGCCGAGCCCGGCGCTGCCGTCGCCGAGGTAGGGCAGGGTCCGCCAGCCCTCGTCGACCTCCAGTCCGCCGCCGCTCTTCTGCACCACACAGCAGTCCAGGTCCCGGCGCAGTGCTACGCCGGCGGCCTCCAACAGCCGCTCGTCACCGGTGCGTTCGTACTGCCGCAGCAGGAACAGCGCGGGTCCGGTCGCGCCCCGCAGCAGCCCGGCCCGGCGCCGGCGCTGCTCCGGCAGCGGTTCGGCGAGCCGCCGCAGGAGGATGTCCGCGGCCTCGGCGGCCCGCTCGCCCAGCACCGACTCGCCCGTGCGGTCGGCCAGTTCGCCGAGGACCAGGCCGAGACCGGCCAGTCCGCCCTGCAGGTCGGAGGCGAGGTTCTGCCACTTCTCCGCGAGGATGCCCTCGACCAGGTCCAGCGCCCGCTGCCGGTGACCGAGCCGGTCCAGGACATGGGCGACGCCCGCGAGACCGTCGTAGAGACCGAGCGGGGTGCCGGCCGGTGGCGGGTCGCAGTGCGCGAGCAGCCAGCGCTCGCCCTCCTCGTAGCGCTCGGCGCCGGTCTCGGCCAGCGTGTACAGCACCCCGGCCGCGCCGTGGGCGAGCCCGAGTCCGCCGCCGTCGGAGAACTGGGCGATGTCGCCGGGGAAGAGCCGGTCGTCGCGCTCCGGGGTGGCGGAGGCGAGGATCGCCTTGATCATCGAGTCCCGGCTGTGCGGCCAGTCCCCGGGCCGTACGAAGGCCGGTGCCGCGCTGCCCGCGCCGCGCGTGATCTCCGCGACCGCCTCGTCGAGGAACTCCCGCGGCAGGTCCGGGAACTGCTCCGCGACGACCTCGGCGAGATGGGCGGCCTTGCCCCGGTCGACCACGAACAGGGTGGTCACCGGCAGGAACAGCGCGAGGCGTAAGCACGCCAGCGCATACCGGTCGACGTCGGCCCCCGTGCGGTCCGGCGGGGCGAAGAAGCCCGGGTGGGCGACGACCTGGCGGCCGTTCTCCGACGCCGGGGCCGCCGCCTCGAAGTCGATGAGGAAGACCGACTCCTCGTCCGGCGCGACCATGATGTTGAAGACGTGCAGGTCGTTGAAGACGATCCCGCGCGCGTGCACGGCCTCCACCGCCCGCTCCACCGCCCCGTGGACGCGCACCGCCCACTCGGTGTACCGGGCGACGGCCTGCGGGTCGGGATCCGCGGTGAGCAGCGGATGACGTTCGGCGAAGAAGGAGTTGAGCGGGCGCCCCTCGACGAAGTCCATGACCAGGAACCGGTGGTCGCCCAGGGTGAACCAGTCCCGCACCTCGGGCACCACACCGGTCCCCGCGACCTGCTCCAGCGCCGCCTTCTCCCGCTCCAGGCGGGCGATGGCGTCCGCCCCGTCGGAGGCGAGCCCCGCGTGCGGCCGTCCCTCCTTCAGGACGACCCTGCGCCCGTCCCGGGTGTCGGTGCCCGCGTAGACCCCGCCGCCGTTGGAGAAGTGCAGCGCCTTCTCGATGCGGTACGGCAGATCGCCCACCGTCGTGGTGTTGCGCGCCGCCAGATGCGGTGCGAGGAAGTCCGGCAGTGTCACCCACTCCGGCACCTGGAAGGAGGGCGCCCGCCGGTCCGGCACCAGCCGGCCCTCGCCGTCCCGCACGGCCGGTACGAGCGAGCCCCGCTCGTCGACGGTGAAGGCGCGCGCGAAGGCGCCGTAGCGGACGTAGAGCGGGCCGTCGTCCCAACGCAGATCGGTGAGGATGTACGGCCCCTCGCAGCCTTTGAGCAGGGCGCCGAGCTCGCGCAGCACCAGGTGCAGCTGCTCCTCGTCGGCCGGGTAGACGGTCACGAACTTGCCGCTGTTGTCGCGGCCCGCGTACTTGGTGTTGCGCAGGTGCAGCAGATGCGGTCCGGGGACGAACTTGAAGGGGATACGGCGCGGTACGCAGTAGTCCCACACGGTCGCGGCGATGTGCTCGGCGTTCTCCCGGGTGGCCGAGGCGTGGATCTTCCAGCCCTGCGCCGGGCCGGCCACCGGACTGCCGTCCGCCCGAAGCGGCGTCAGCGTCAGCCAGTCCCCGATCCGCGCCGCGTCCCAGCCCTCGGGAACCTCGCGGCGGGCCGTCGCGAACAGGGCGGTGCCCTGCTCACCGGCAGTGGCGAGCCGGTCCGGCGTGTCGTAGAAGTGTCTGTCCGCGAGGGCGTACACCTCGTACCGCTTGTCCATGGATCCCCTTCCGTGGCCCGGCATCGAGACTTCCAGCCGGGGCACGGCCGTGGACAGTCACCCGTGTCACGAGGTCACCGTGCGGTACGCATGCGTCAAGACATGTTCGGCCCCTTTCGACTCGACACGCCTTGTGACCTCCACGGAACGCTCACAGGGGCTGCGCGCCACTCTCATACGCGCTGTAATTGCGGACGTGGTCACTGAGGGCGGCGACGGACGCAGAACGAGGACGCTGCGTGCCGAAGGTGCCCTGAAAGCGCTCGCCTCCGATCCGGGCCCGCAGGAGCGGGTGCACCGGATCCTGGAACAGGCGCTCGTCTTCGCGGGTGCGGCCTTCGCCGCGCTGTACACGCCCGCCGAGGACGGCGACGCCCTGTGCCTGCTGGAGTCGGCGGGCGTACCCAGGACACTGTTCGGGCTGCGCGACAGCTATCCCCGTGCCGGGCACTCCCCGGTCGCGGACACCCATCGCTCGGGCGGTGCGGTGTGGCTGGGGCCCGAGGAACTCGCCGAGGGCGCCCAGGCGCGGCGGACACCGGCCGGCGACTTCTTCCTCGCGGTGCTGCCCGCGCGCGGGTGCGACGGCGGCGGCTGTCTGCTGGCCGTGAGCGAGCGGCCCGACGGGTTCGACACCGAGGACCGCAAGTGTCTGGAGCTGATCGCCGACGCCGTCGCACCGCCCGCCCCGGCCCGCGCCGCCGAGAGCGGCGAGCTGCCCACGGGCTCCTTCAGCCTCGCCATGGACTCCGGCCGGGTCGAGGTCGGCGACGACATCCTGGAGCTGTTCGCCCTCACCCGCGCCGAGTTCGACGGCAAGGTCGAGACCCTGCTGGGCCTGACGGTGCCCGAGGATCTGCCCTCGCTGATGTCGGTGGTGGAGGCCGACCACATGTCCATCGGCGAGCGGGAGCTGGAGTTCCGGGTGCTGCAGCCCTCGGGGCCGCCGAAGTGGCTGCGGCTGCGCGGGCGGCTGCTGCCCGGCGGCGAGGGCCGGGCCGCCCGGCTCGTCGGCACCGTCGCCGACGCCTCCAAGCTGCGCTCCGACGTCACCGACGTGGCCCGCGTCCAGCGGCTGGCCGCCGCCCTGGCCACCGCCGGCACGGTCCGGGACGTCAGCCAGGCCGTGGTCTCCGCGCTGCGCAAGCCGCTGCGGGCAGACCGGATCGCGCTGGCCGAACTGGAGGGCGAGCGGCTCATCGTGACCGTCCTGGACCCGCCCGAGCCGGAGTCCTGGCCCGAGCTGTGGCGCCTGGAGTGGCGCAGCGAGTGGCCCGACGCGCCGGTGCGGGCCATGCCCACCCTCGCCTCCGCCCTGCGCGAGGGCCGCGCCCAGATCTGGCCCGTGGGCACGGCCCTGGAGCCCGCGCTCGCCGAGGTCGGCCCGGGCGGCCTGGCCGTGCTCCCGCTGCCGGCCGGCAACCGCATGGCCGGCGCCTGCTTGATCGGCTGGGACGCCCCGCACGACTTCGGCCCCGACGAACGCGCCCTGCTCACCGCCTCCGCCGGCCTTGCCGGACAGGCCCTGATGCGCGCCCACGCCTTCGACGCCGAGCACGAACTGGTCGGCATGCTCCAGCGCCAGCTGCTCCCGCGCCGCCTGCCCACGCTGCCCGGCGCGGTCGCCGTCGCCCGCTATCTGCCCGCCACGGCCGGCCTGGAGGTCGGCGGCGACTGGTACGACGTGATCCCGCTGCCGGACAACCACGTCGCCCTGATCATCGGCGACGTACAGGGCCACAGCACCGCCGCCGCGACCCTCATGGGCCAGATGCGCACCGCCCTGCGCGCCTACGCCGTCGAGGGACACCCGCCGGACGTCGTCGTCTCCCACGCCAACCGACTGCTCACCGACATGGAGACCGACCTCTTCGCGACCTGCTGCTATGTCGACGTCGACATGGAGGAGGGCTCCGCCTGGTACGTCCGCGCAGGCCATCTGCCGCCCGTGGTGCGCCATCCCGACGGCACCACCGACGTGCCCGACACGGACGTCGGCCCACCGCTCGGCGTCGTCAGCCAGGCCGACTTCCCGCTCAGCGTGCTGCGCCTGCGGCCCGGCACGGTGATCGCCCTGACCACGGACGGCCTCGTCGAGTCCGCCGACGCCGACATCGACATCGGCATCGGCCGGCTGGCCCACGAACTGTCCGTGTCCGACCCCGCCCACCTCGGTCTGGTCGCCGACGCCCTGCTCGACAACGCCCAGCGCAACGACGACATCGCCCTGCTCCTGCTGCGCTACGACGGCATGACGCTGCGCCCGCTGCGCGAGAGCTGGACGATCTGGCGCGTCCCCGAGGCCGTCGGACACGCCCGCCGCTTCACCCGCCGCACCATGCGTACCTGGGGCGTGCCCCGGGACGACATCGACACCATCCTGCTCATCGTGTCCGAACTCGTCACCAACGCCCTCGTGCACACCGACGGCCAGGTCCGCCTGGATCTCACCCTCCTCGACAACCGGCTGCGTGTGTCGGTCGCGGACACCTCGCCCCGTACGCCGGTCAAGGCGACCAGCATCGGCTGGGAGGCCACCGGCGGCCGGGGCATCCTGCTGGTCGAGGCGATGTCGGAGACTTGGGGGGCGGTGCCGGTCAGCGGCGGCAAGCAGGTCTGGGCCGAGCTGTCGGTCAGCCGTCCGTGACGTTGGCCGTGATCAGCCGGAGCAGCTGCTTGGCCAGGGCGTCCTGCTCGGGTGTCAGTCCCATGGCGTCACCGATGGCCACGGGAACCGAGCGCGCCCGCTCCCGCAGGTCCGCGCCCTCGCGGGTGAGCCGGATGGCGACGGACCGCTCGTCCTCGGCGCGCCGCTCCCGGCGCAGCAGACCGTTCGCCTCCAGCCGCTTCAGCAGCGGTGACAGGGTGCTGGACTCCAGCTGCAGCGAGGCGCCCAGCTCGCGCACGGAGATCGAGTCCTGCTCCCACAGCACGAGCATGACCAGGTACTGCGGGTAGGTCAGGCCGAGTTCGTCCAGCAGCGGGCGGTAGCGCGCGGTGACGGCGCGGGAGGCGGCGTACAGCGCGAAGCAGAGCTGATCGTCCAGGAGCAGCGATCCCTCGCTCGGCTCCGCTGCGGTTCGGCTCACGGCACGCCTCCCGGGTGCGGTGCTGGTGATGACGATCACCACTCTAACGTTCGGGTTCGTCCGATTGTATCGCCCTCAAATTAGTCGTGCACATGCAAAGCGAGCGCGAATTAGTTGCGCACGACTTAATCGAGCTCTACTCTCCTGCTGTGCCGCACATCCGGCCCGGTGACCCTGCCGGAGCCTGCCCGCGGTACCCGACCGAGGAGGCCGCCATGACCGGCACCACTGCACCCCGTCCCGTCCTCGAACCCGCCGCCCAGGCCTTCGCCGAGGCCACCGCCAACCCGCCGTACCTCTTCGACCTCGGCCCGGTCGACGGCCGCAAGACCGTCGATGAGGTTCAGTCCGGCGAGATCGCCAAGCCCGCGGTCGACGAGGAGTGGATCACCGTCTCCGGCGGCCCCACGGGCCAGGTCCGCACGCGCATAGTGAGGCCCACCGGGGCCACCGGCACCCTGCCGGTGATCATTTACATTCACGGCGCGGGCTGGGTCTTCGGCAACGCCCACACCCATGACCGGCTGGTGCGCGAACTCGCCGTCGGCGCGGGTGCGGCCGTGGTCTTCCCCGAGTACGACCTCTCGCCCGAGGCCCGCTACCCGGTCGCCATCGAGCAGAACTACACCGTCGCCCGCTGGGTCGTCGAACAGGGCTCGACCAAGGGACTGGACGCCTCCCGCATCGCCGTGGCCGGCGACTCGGTGGGCGGCAACATGACGGCGGCGCTGACCCTCATGGCCAAGCAGCGCGGTGACGTCCCCCTCGTCCAGCAGGTGCTGTTCTACCCGGTGACCGACGCGAGCTTCGACACCCCCTCCTACGACCAGTTCGCCGAGGGCTACTTCCTGCGCCGGGACGCCATGCGGTGGTTCTGGGACCAGTACACGACCGACGAGGCCGAGCGGGCGCAGATCACCGCGTCCCCGCTGCGGGCGTCCACCGAGCAGCTGGCCGGGCTGCCCCCGGCCCTGGTCATCACCGGTGAGGCCGACGTCCTGCGGGACGAGGGCGAGGCCTACGCCAACAAGCTGCGCGAGGCCGGGGTCGCGGTCACCGCCGTGCGCTACCAGGGCGTCATCCACGACTTCGTGATGCTCAACGCCCTGCGCGAGACCCATGCCGCCGAGGCCGCCATCAACCAGGCCGTCGCCACCCTGCGCACCGCGCTCGGCACCGCCTGACCACCGCCGCACCGGGGTACCCGGGGCCCGGACGGCGACGACCGCGTCGCCGTCCGGACAACGATCCCCAGGCGAAGGAGAGGTACCCCATGCCCCAGCACGTCAGCGACATCATGACCGCCGACCCGGTCACGGTGGAGCCGCAGACCTCCGTGACCGCGGTGGCCCGCCTCATGCGCGACCAGGACCTCGGCGCCGTCCTGGTCACCGACGGCGACCGGCTGCGCGGCCTGGTCACCGACCGCGACCTCGTCGTGCGCGCGCTCGCCGAGGGCGGCGACCCCGAGCAGACCACCGTGGCCGGCGCCTGCAGCTGGTTGTAGGTCTGTTCGTTCATGAACTGCATCCCCGGGCGGGCCAGTTCGGCCCGCATGGCGAGCGCCAGCAGTCCGGCGAAGAGGAAGAAGCAGAAGCCCGTGACCATGTACAGGCGTCCGATCACCTTGTGATCGGTCGTCGAGGTCCAGCGCAGCAGCGAGGCGCCGAGCCCGTGGGCGGAGGTACCGGCCTCCCGGGCGGAATGTTCGGAATGTTCCGACAGGTGCGTCATCGTCCTCCTCCGGCGGCCGCGGCGACGCTACCGCCGTGGCGCTGCGGCACCTTCGCGCCACGCCTTGCTGTGGGCCGTCAGCGTGGCGTTTGGGGCCCGTGCCGCCGGGGACCCGCTCCGGGAGGAAACGAGGCAAGAAGGAAGATGAACCGTCGTGACGACGCAGACGAGTGAGAAGGCCGTACTCCCCCGCCCCGAGACCGGCTGGTCGAAGGCCCGGCGACTGCGCGGGAAGGACGCCCTGCGCACCTGCGTCCCGGCCGTCCTCGACGCCGGGACCACCCGAACGGACCAGTGCGGGCCTGAGGGGAACATCGTGCGGGGCGAGGACTGAGCGGCCCGTCGGACCAGCGCCGACGAGCGTCACGACGTGGACAACCGGCCACCTGGCCGACGGTCGCCGTACAGCGGCCGACACTAGGCTCGGACAGATGAAGGCTCTCGTGCTGTCCGGCGGTGCCGGTACCCGCCTCAGGCCGATCACCCACACCTCGGCCAAACAGCTGGTCCCCGTGGCCAACAAGCCCGTGCTCTTCTACGGCCTGGAATCCATCGCCGCCGCCGGGATCACCGAGGTCGGTGTCGTCGTGGGCGACACCGCCGCGGAGATCGAGGAAGCGGTCGGCGACGGCTCCAAGTTCGGCCTGGAGATCACCTACATCCCCCAGGAACGGCCCCTCGGGCTGGCCCACGCGGTGCTCATCGCCCGCGACTGGCTCGGGGACGACGACTTCGTGATGTACCTGGGCGACAACTTCGTCGTCGGCGGCATCACCGCTCTCGTCGAGGAGTTCCGCGACAGCCGGCCCGACGCCCGGATCCTGCTCACCCGGGTGGCCGATCCCCGCTCCTTCGGCGTCGCCGAACTCGACGCGGCCGGCCAGGTCGTCGGTCTGGAGGAGAAGCCGGAGCACCCCAGGAGCGACCTCGCCCTCGTCGGCGTGTACCTGTTCACCCCGCTCATCCACGAGGCGGTACGCGCCGTCCGGCCCTCCTGGCGCGGCGAACTGGAGATCACCCACGCCATCCAGCACCTCATCGACACCCGTGCCGACGTGCGCTGCACGGTCATCGAGGGCTACTGGAAGGACACCGGCAACGTCGTCGACATGCTCGAGGTCAACCGGACCGTCCTGGAGGGCATCGAGCCCAGGATCGACGGCGAGGTGGACGTCGAGTCCGAGACGATCGGCCGGGTCGTGGTGGAGGAGGGCGCGCGGGTCGTGCGCTCACGGATCGTCGGGCCCGCGGTGATCGGCGCGGGCAGCGTCGTCGAGGACTCCTACGTCGGCCCCTTCACCTCGGTCGCGGAGAACTGCCGGATCACCCACAGTGAGCTGGAGTTCTCCATCGTCCTGCGGGATTCGTCGATCGTCGGAGTGGGGCGGATCGAGAGTTCCCTCATCGGCCGGCACGTCGAGGTGACACCGGCGCCGAGCGTGCCCAGCGCCCACCGGCTCGTGCTCGGCGACCACAGCAAGGTGCAGATCCGTCGGTGAAGGGCGGCTCGACACGAGGTGGCCGACGAGTTTCATGAAGAAGGCATGATTGGGCGGAACAGCTTGGCTCACAGCGCGTACAGAGGTAGGTTCGTCGGCACGATGATCGCCCTGGAGCCCCGCCGCGAGCCCCGGGGTGTCGTCGACGACCTGCGCGGGCCGCCGGCCTGGAGCGGCGCCGGTGCCCCTGTTGCACCAAGCACTTTCCCGGATCCGCAAGGAGTCCCTTCGTGAATCGCCATGAGTTCCTGCGGGAGCTGCACAAGGCCACAGCCAACCGCAACTACCTGGAGATCGGAGTCAACGACGGCCGCAGCCTGAAGCTGTCGCGCGTCCCCAGCATCGCGATCGACCCCGCCTTCAAGGTGGTCACCGAGCTCAAGGTCGACGTCCACCTGGTGCGGGCGACCAGCGACGACTTCTTCGCCCGTGAGAACCCGCTCGCCCACCTCCGCAGCGGCCGCCACCCCGTGCGCAACCTCCGCCGTGGCCGCAGCCCGCTCGGCTACTGGCGGCGCACCACCCTCGACCTGTCGTTCATCGACGGCATGCACCTGTTCGAGTACGCGCTGCGCGACTTCATGAACGTCGAGAAGCACTCCGACTGGGCCAGTGTGATCGCCTTCGACGACATGCTGCCGCGCAGCGTCGACGAGGCGGCCCGCGACCGGCACACCCAGTACTGGACCGGCGACGTCTACAAGGTCATCGAGATCCTGGGCCGCTACCGCCCCGACCTCACGATGGTCCTCGTCGACACCCAGCCCACCGGTCAGCTGGTCGTCTTCGGTGCCGACCACGAGAACACGGTGCTCAAGGACAAGTACGACGAGATCATGGCCGAGTTCAACGTCCCGGACCCGCAGAAGGTGCCCGAGGCGATCCTGGAGCGGGTGAAGGCGGTCAAGCCGGAGACGCTGCTGGAGGCGGACTTCTGGGCCCCGCTGGTGCGGGCCCGCAACCTGGGCCTGAGCCGCAAGCGCGGCCTCGAGGCGCTGCGCAAGGCCCTCGAGCCGTTCGCCGTCAGCCGCTGACCCGGTCGGGTGTCCGCGCCGCGCCGCGCCCCAGGATCGCGGCGAGTGCGCGCTTCGCCCTGCGGACCAGCCGACGCAGGGGCGAGGCGCGTGGGGTGCGGACCGCCCTGACCGTGTGCGCGTCCGCGTGCAGCGCGAGCGGCAGCGGCAGGAAGCGCGGGTCGGCGGTCCCGGGGGTCGCGCACAGGGCGGTACGCCAGAGCGCGCCGCTCAGCTCGTCGGCCGGCAGGTCGGCCTCCAGCAGGGCCCCGTCCGTGGCCGGGGAGAGCAGGGCCGGTGTGTCCAGCGACCGGTGCGCCGAGGTGAGCCGCAGCACCGCCCCGGTGTCCCCGGGGACGTGCAGCGGCAGCGGGGCGCGCAGCCGGCCCCCGGAGACGGTGACGGTCTCGGGGGCGAGCCGGTCCAGGCCGAGCCGCCTGCTCGCGCGGTCGACGTCCAGCGACAGGTTGCCGTGCTGGTCCGTCCAGTACGGCAGCACCACGTGCCCGCCGGTCACCGCAGCCGACGTGGCGGCACGGGCCCTGCGCGGACCCGGGCCGATCCGGGCCTCCATGGTCCAGCCGCCCAGCCTGACCCGGGCGTAGGTGTCCCACAGCCCGGCGTGCAGCGGCCGGCCGGACACCGCGCGCGTCGGGTCGACGGCGGCCGTGGCCCGCAGCACCAGCCGGACGTTCCGGCTGTCCTCGACCGGCACGATCTCCCGGGTGACCTCGACCGGCTGGAAGTACTGGGCACCGCTGGAGCGCTCCCGCACCAGCAGGTCGAAGGAGGCCCTGCCGAACCGTCCGACGGCGGCGGCACCCACCCAGCCCACCGCCGAGGGCACGTCCGGAGGGGGTCCCTCCAGGGAGGCGCCGATTCCGGCACCGGGAAACACCAGCGGCGCACCGTCCGCGGTGAGCTCGGCGGCGACCTCGACGCGCAGCACACCCTCGTGCCAGTCGAGACCGGCGGGAGCGGCCGTCAGGGCCAGACGCGCCTCCCACTCGGCGAAGGCCACGACGTCCTCGTACCGGTCGGCGGCGATCAGCGCGGCGACCACCTGCTGGGTCGGCGGCAGGCCCGCGGCGACCCCCGGGCCGAAGCGCTCGGTGGTGATGTGGTGGATCTCCTCGAACAGCCTGCGCCGGTGGTCCTCCGGCAGGGCGAGGAAGCGACGGCCGCGCAGCCGCTCCACCATCTCCACCCGCAGCCACCGCCGGTGCAGCGAGTCCCGGACCCGGCCCGGTCCGGTGTACCGCTCCACGACGTCCAGGGCGTCCCGCAGGTCCTTGAAGTAGCCGGCGGGGTCGATCCGCCGGGCGCTGTCGTCCGCCGCCGGATCGCGGTGGACGTAGTAGCAGACGTAGTCGCCGAGCACCGAGACGTTGGCGGCCCGCAGATACGCCTCCACCACGAAGACGTGGTCCTCCAGGCGCCTTCGGCCCTCGGGGAAGCGCAGACCGGCCTCGTCGACGAACGCCCTCCGGAACATCTTGTGCGCGCTGAGGCTGTCGATGAGCGGGGCGTCGGCGACCGAGGCGCGCGGCCGGTCGCGGCGGAACAGCTCCACCGGCACCGAGCGGCCCCGTCCCGCCATCTTGCCGACGACCACGTCGGCGCCGTTGGCCACCCCGTAGTCGTACATCCGCTCCAGGGCCTCGGCGCCGAGGGAGTCGTGGGTGTCGACGAACATCAGGTACTCGCCCCGGGCGGCCGCGATGCCGACGTTGCGCGGCTTGCCCGACCAGCCGGAGTTCTCCTGATGGAGGACCCGGACCCGGGGCTCCGCGGCGGCGAGGGCGTCGAGCCGGGCCGGGGTGGGGTCGGCGCAACCGTCGTCGACGAGGACCACTTCGTACTCGTCCGGGGGGAGGGACTGGCCGAGCAGCGAGGCGACGCAGTTCTCGAAGCGGGGCCCGGGATCGTGGACCGGGACGATGACACTGACCTTGACCTGCATCGGGCTTCCGAGCCCCCTCGGGTCGTTCGCCGTGTGTGGTGCGGTGGCCAGATGCTAACCCGATCGAGGGCCCCGTCCCACAGCGCCCCGCCCGCTGATCGTTTCGCCGGATCGGCTCAACTGTGGGTCGTGGCAAGGGTTCGGGGAGCGCCCCAATGGCACCGGCCTGGAGGTCGATCATGACGAGGGCGTCTACGGTTTGGTGAGCCGCTCCAGCAGGGCCAGCCCTTCGAGGACCGTGCGCCGTTCGTCCTCGGTGTACCGGTCCTGCAGAGCACGGGCCAGCCACTCCTCGCGCGCCTGGCGGTCGCCCTCCACCCGCAGGCGCCCGGCCTCGGTCAGGGTGACGAGCCGGCGGCGGCCGTCGTCCGGGTCGGGACTGCGCCGGATCAGGTCCTGCCCGTCCAGCGCGGCGAGCGTGGTCGCCATCGACTGCGGCCGCACCCCCTCGGCTTTGGCGAGCGCGCCGGCCGTGGCAGCACCGTGCTTGGCGACCAGGGTGAGCGCGGAGACCTGCGGGGGAGTGAGCTGGTCGTCCTCCGCGATCTCCCTCAGCCGCCGCCGCAGGCGGCTGAAGACGACCCGCAGATCCCGCGCGGCACGCGCGGCGGACTCGGAGATGCCCTCCGGAGCGCGGGTGGGCTGTGCATCCATGCCCTCACGATAGAACCCGGTCGGCGGCCGTCTACGCTGGTCGCGTGCGTCTTCTGCTGATGTCCGACACCCACCTCCCGAAGCGCGCCAAGGAGCTCCCCGCCCCGCTCCTCGCGGAACTCCCGCACGCGGACGTCGTCATCCACGCCGGGGACTGGGTCGACACCGCCACCCTCGACCTGCTGGAGAGCCGCAGCCGACGTCTCGTGGCCGTGTACGGCAACAACGACGGGCCCGGACTGCGCGCCCGGCTGCCCGAGGTGGCGTACGCCGAGATCGGCGGCCTGCGTTTCGGCGTCGTGCACGAGACGGGAGCCGCCCAGGGCCGCGAGACGCGCTGCGCCGCCCGCTTCCCGGACCTGGACGTGCTGGTCTTCGGGCACAGCCACATCCCGTGGGACACCACCGCCCCCGGCGGCCTGCGCCTGCTCAACCCGGGCTCCCCGACCGACCGCCGGCGCCAGCCCCACTGCACGTACCTGACGGCGGAGGCGGCCGACGGCGGGCTCACGGAGGTGGAACTGCACCGGCTGCCACCGCGGTGACGGACGGTTTCTCCGCGAGGGCGAGGGGCACCCGCCACCCCTGACCGGCAACGGCGTACGGGCCACTGTCAGACCCCCCTGTTACGACAGAAGCATGGCTGATACACCGGTAACGCTCCTGCGGCGCGCGGTCGGGACGGCCCGGCACGCCGGGTCGCCGCGCACCGTCCTCGTCGTGATGTGCGCCGGCTACTTCCTGGTGCTGCTCGACGTCACCATCGTCAACGTCGCCCTGCCCGCTGTCGGCTCGGCCCTGGGCACCGACGTCGGCGGCCTGCAATGGGTGGTCGACGGCTACGCCCTGGCCCTCGCCTCCCTCATGCTCACCAGCGGGACGGCCGGAGACCTCTACGGGCACCGGCGGGTGGTGCTGGGCGGCCTGGTCGTCTTCGGCGGCGGCTCGCTCGCCTGCGGACTCGCCCCCGGAGTGCCGGTGCTGGTCGCGGCCCGGGTGGTGCAGGGCGTCGGCGCGGCCCTTCTGCTGCCGGGCACGCTGGCCATCATCAGCCGCGCCTTCCCCGACGACGCGGCCCGCGCGCGGGCGATCGGCGTCTGGGCGGGCATCGGCAGCCTGGCCCTCCCGGCCGGCCCGCTGCTCGGCGGCGCGCTCACCGACGCCTTCGGCTGGCGGGCGATCTTCCTGCTGAACGTGCCGATCGTGCTGGTGGCCCTGGTGTGGGCGGCGGCGATCGTGCGGGAGAGCCGCGGGGAGCTGGCCCGCCGCCTCGATCTGCCCGGCGTGCTGCTGGCCAGTGTCCTGCTGCTGGCCACGACGTACGCCTTCATCGAAGGCGGCCGCGTGGGCGCCGGCGCTCCGCAGGTCCTCGCGGCCGCGGGCGTGGCCGTCCTCACCGTGCCCGCTCTGGCCGTGGCGGAACTGCGCCGCGGGGACGACGCGATGCTGCCCGTCCCGCTGCTGCGCAGGCCCGCCTTGGACGCCGCGAACGTCGCCGCCGCGATCATGAACCTGGGCACTCTCGGCACCCTGTTCGTGCTGATGCTGTTCCTGCAGTCGGTCCAGCACCGCTCGGCGCTGCTCGCCGGTCTGGCGGTGATCCCGCTGTTCGCCCCGCTCGCGGTCATCGCGCCCTTCGGGGGCCGCGTCACCAGCCGGATCGGCGCCCGCCTGCCGGCCACGGCGGGCCTGCTCGTGGCGACCGCGGGCCTGGCGCTGCTCGCCCGCGCCGGGGCGTACTCGGGCTACCCGGTCCTGCTGCCGGCGTTCCTGCTGTGGGGCGTCGGCATGGGCCTGCTGACCCCGGCGGTCGTGGCCGCGGCCATCGCCGCCGTGCCCGGTGAACGCGCCGGGCTGGCCTCCGCGATGAACAACACCGCACGTCAGACCGGCGGCGCGATCGGCATCGCGGTGGCGGGCGCGGTCGCCGGGCAGCCCGGCGACGGGGAGCGGTTCGTACGGGGATTCCACATCGTCGCCCTGGGAGCCGCCGGTCTGTACGCGGCCGCCGCGCTGGTGACGCTGCTCATGCTTCCCGGGGCGCTGGTCCCGGGCCGGGAACGGTGATCCGCGAGGCGTGTCCCGACATAGGTCCGGGCCGCTTCAGGCGTTGGGAAGCGGCCCGGGCGCTGCGAGTGTGCGCTGTCACGGACCTCCTTCCCGCAGAGGTGCTGTGCCATGGGAGGCGACAAAGCCTCCGTTGCGCGGCGTCTACCCATCCAGGCGCGGCTCACACATGGAAATTCGGTGGAATCCCGTCCGTCGCGCCGGTGAACTGGTCCGCGTGCTGATCGACGAGACACTCATACGCCGTCTGCTCACCGCCCAGTTCCCGCAATGGGCCCACCTCCCTGTCGCACCGGTGCCGCAGTCCGGCCTGGACAACGCGACCTTCCGGCTCGGCGACGACCTCTCGGTACGACTGCCCCGCTACGCCCACTGGGCCGGACAGGTCGACCGCGAGCACCGCTGGCTGCCGCGCCTGGCACCGCAGCTGCCGCTGCCCGTCTCCGAGCCCCTCGCCAAGGGCGCACCGGGCGAGGGCTATCCGTATCCCTGGTCGGTCTACCGCTGGCTGGACGGCACGACCGCGACGCCCGAAGCCGTCGTCGACCCGATCGGCGCCGCCCACGACCTCGCCGGATTCCTCATCGCGCTCCAGGCCGCCGACGCCACCGGCGGACCCGGCCCCGAGCAGAGCAACGCCTTCCGCGGAGTGCCCCTGGGCGACCGGCGCGACTCCATCGCGGCGGAAGCCCGCGTCCGCCCCAGGATCGAGGCGCTGCGGAACACGGGCCTCGTCGACGCCGACGCGGTCACCGAGGTGTGGGAGGCGGCCCTCGCCGCACCCGCCTGGCACAAGCCGCCGGTGTGGATCCACGGCGACCTCGACGCCGGGAACATGCTGATGAACGACGGCAGGCTCAGCGCCGTCATCGACTTCGGCACGCTGGCGGTGGCCGACCCCGCGGTCGACCTGGTGCCCGCGTGGAAGTTCCTGCCCGCCCGGGCCCGGGACGTCTTCCGCGAGGCCGTCGGCGCCGACGACGCGACCTGGGCACGCGGCCGCGGCTGGGCCCTCGCGGGATCCCTCCCGGTCCCCGACGACCCCTACTTCCGGGACCACCCGGCCCGCATCACGGCGGCCGTCCATCATGTGGAGCAGATCATCGCCGACCACCGGCGCGACACCGGCCGACGCCGGGCGTCAGTGGCGCCGTAGCCGCCGCAGCCCCAGGAACGCCAGGACGGCCAGCCCGAGCGCCACCGCCCCGGCCGCCGCCCGCTTGGCCACCGGCACCCCGGCCGTGCGGAGCAGGTCGAGGGGTTCCGTCTCCGCCGGCCCCGCCTCCGCTCCCCCCGGCTCCTCGACCGCCGCCGGGGCGGCGGGCCCGGTGATCTTCTCCGCCAGGCACTGGGCGAACTGGCCGACGAGCCGGTCACCCACCTCCGCCAGCACCCCACGCCCGAACTGCGCCGGCCGCCCGGTTACCGTCAGGTCGGTGCGCACCGACACGGCCGTGCCGCCGTCCCGCTCGCTCAGCGTGCCGGTCACGGTCGCGCGGGCGGTGCCCTGACCGCGGGTCTCCCGGCCGCTGGCGATCAGCACCATGCGATGCGCCGCCTCGTCCTGCTCCTCGAAGACGGCGGTGCCCTTGTAGGTCACCGTGATCGGACCGACCTTCACCTTCACCGCCCCGGTGACGGTCTTGCCGTCGTACTCCTCGACGGTCGCCCCCGGCATACAGGGCGCGACCCGCTCGATGTCGAGGAGCGTCCGCCAGGCGTCGTCGACCGGGACCGGCACGCTGAACTCGTGGTGCAGTTCCATGACTTCCTCCAACGGGCGTTACGTCGACGGATGGATGGCCCCTCCGGTGGCCGCCAGCGGAGCCCCGGTGCCGCCCCAGCGCAGGGCGACGATCTCCGCGGCGACGGACACGGCGACCTCCTCGGGCGTCCGGGCCCCGAGGTCGAGGCCGACCGGTGAGCGCAGCCGGGCCAGGTCGGCCTCGGTGAGTCCGGCGTCGACCAGGCGTTTCATGCGGTCGTCGTGGGTACGGCGGCTGCCCATCGCCCCGATGTAGGCGGCCGGGCGGCGCAGCGCCTCCTCCAGCAGCGGCACGTCGAACTTGGGGTCGTGGGTGAGGACGCAGATCACCGTGCGCTCGTCGGTGTCGGTGCCGCGCAGATAGCGGTGCGGCCAGTCGACGACGACCTCCACGGCGTCCGGGAAGCGCTTGGGGGTGGCGAACACCGGACGGGCGTCGCAGACGGTGACCCGGTAACCGAGGAAGCTGCCGATGCGGGCGACCGCGGCCGCGTAGTCGATCGCGCCGAAGACCAGCATGCGCGGGGGCGGCGCGAAGGAGTGCAGGAACACGGTGACGGTGTCCTCGCGGCGCTCGCCGTGCGGGCCGTAGTGTCGCAACCCCGTGGCGCCGAGGGCGAGTTCGCCGCGCGCGTCGGCGGTGACGGCCACGTCGAGACCGGTCGGGCCCAGCGTGCCGGAGACCTTGTCCGGCCAGACGGCGAGCGTCGCGCCGACGGCGGCGGGCCCGTCCGTCACCGTCGCCAGCGTCACCGGACGGCCCGCCTCGACGGACTCGGCGACTGCCGCGAAGGCCGGGTCGGTCTCCCGCGTCACCGGCCGGACCAGCAGGGTGATCTCGCCGCCGCAGGTCAGCCCGACGGCGAAGGCGTCCTCGTCGCTGTAGCCGAACGTCTCGAGGCGCGCCTCGCCGCTCTCCACGACCTCCTTGGCCAGCTCGAACACCGCGCCCTCGACACAGCCCCCGGACACACTGCCCACGACCTCGTCACCCGGCCCGACCGCCATGGCGGCACCGGGATCGCGGGGCGCGCTGCGGCTGACGCCGACGACCGTGGCGAGCCCGAAGGGGACCCGCGCCGCGTACCACTCGCTGAGTGCCGGCAGGATGTCACGCACGGTCCGCTCCTTCCCTCGGGGCACGCTCGGCCCCTCGTACCACCGCCGCGAGTCGCTCCAGGGCCGCCAGGCTGTGCCCCTCGACGAACGCGTCCACGCTCGGCAGCGCCGCCGCCATCCCCGCCGCGAGCGGCGCGTAACCGGGGCGCGCCTTGCGGGGGTTGGCCCAGACCACCCGGTGCGCCAGCCGGTGCAGCCGGCGCATCTGGGCGCCCAGCAGCTCCGGGTCGCCCCGCTCCCACCCGTCCGACAGCAATACCACGATCGCGCCGCGCGCCATGCCCCGCTGCCCCCAGCGGTCGAGGAACTCCCGCAGCAGCTCCCCGAGCCGGGTACCCCCGCGCCAGTCGGGCACCGCCTCGGCGAGCGCGGTCATCGCCGGCTCGGGGTCACGGTGGGAGAGCTCACGCGTCACCCGGGTCAGCCGTGTGCCGATGGTGAAGACCTCCGTCCGGCTGCCTCGGGCGGCCGCGTGCGCGAAGCGCAGCAGGGCGTCCGCGTACGGCGCCATCGAACCGCTGACGTCCACGAGCAGCACCACCCGCCGGGGCCGCTCGGCCCGGCTGTGCCGCCGCAGCCGGGCCGGCTCGCCGCCGCGCCGCAGCAGCTCCCGCACCGTCCGGTGGGGATCGACCTCACCGCGCCGGGCGGGCCGTCGCCGCGCGCTGCGCCGGGTCTCGCCGGGCAGGGTGAACGCGGCGAGCAGCCGGCGCAGTTGCTCACGCTCGGCGGAGCCCAGCCCGGCGACGTCGCGGTGCCGCAGGACCTCGGTGGAGCTGGCGAGGGCCGTGGCGGGCGGGGCGTCGTGGTGCTGGTCCCGCGCGGCGGTGCCGGGCGCGGGACCCTCCCGTACGACGAGCCGCAGCCGGGGCGGGGGAGTGGCGGTCGGCGTGCGCCGGGCGCGCGGAGCCTCACCGAAGTAGGCGGCGAACACCCGCTCGTAACGCTCCAGGTCGTCGTGGCCGCCGCACAGCGTCAGCCGTCCCGCCCAGTACACGTCCGCCCGCATCCCCGGCCGCAGCTCGTCCACCGCGCGCAGGAACGTATGCACGCGCTCGGCGCTCGCGTCGACACCGGCGGCGCGCAGGGCACGGGCGAAGCCGAGCAGAGCGGCGTCGGCCCCCGGACGCGCGGGCACGTCCCGCGGCTGCGGGGCGCGGGCCGGCCCACCGTGCCCGCCGCCGCCCGTCACCCGCCCCGCGCCCCCCGGGCCCGAGCCGTCCACGACCCTCACGCCCCCGGGGCCGCGAGCACCGCCGCCAGGTCCAGGCCCCGCGCCCGCTCCGCGTCCTCCCGGTACTTCAGCACCGAACCCAGCGTCGCCACCGCCAGCTCCGCGTCCACCTCCGTCGCGCCCAGGGCGTCCAGGGCCTGCGCCCAGTCGATGGTCTCGGCGACGCCCGGGGGCTTGAGCAGGTCCTGTGAGCGCAGCGCCTGCACCAGGGCGGTCACCTGTTCCGCCAGCCGGGCTGAGACCCCGGGCAACCGCCGCCGCACGATGGCGAGTTCGCGGGCGAAGCCGGGGTGGTCGAACCAGTGGTACAGACAGCGCCGCTTGAGCGCGTCGTGCACCTCGCGGGTGCGGTTGGAGGTCAGGACGACCACCGGAGGGACCTCGGCGCGCAGCGTCCCCAGCTCCGGGATGGTCACCGAGAACTCCGACAGCAGCTCGAGCAGGAACGCCTCGAACTCGTCGTCCGCCCGGTCGATCTCGTCCACCAGCAGCACCGACGGATTCGTCTCCAGCGCCTTGAGCAGCGGCCGGGCGACCAGGAAGCGCCGGTCGTACAGCTCGCCCTCCAGCCGGTCCGCGTCCCGTACCCCCGCCGCCTCGGCGGCCCGCAGATGCAGCAGCTGACGCGGAAAGTCCCAGTCGTACAGGGCCTGCGAGGCGTCGATGCCCTCGTGGCACTGCAACCGGATCAGCGGGGCGTCCAGCGCCTCGGCGAGGGCGGAGGCGAGCGCGGTCTTGCCGACGCCCGCGTCGCCCTCGCAGAAGATCGGCCGGTGCAGCCGCAGCGCCAGGAAACAGGCGAGGGCCAGTCCGTCGTCGACGAGGTACCCCGTCGCCTCCAGACGGGCCCGCACCTGGTCCGGGCCACTGATCTCACCGATCGCCGTTCACCCCATTCCGGCGGCGGCCAGCACCGCGCGCCGGGTGAGCACCCGGGCCAGATGCTCCCGGTACTCGGGCGAGGCCGCGGTGTCCTGCGCCGGACGAGTGCCCTCCGCCGCCGACTGCACGGCCCGTGCCACCGACCCGGTGTCCCCGGCGCCGGTCAGGGCCGCCTCGGCCGCCGTGGCGCGCAGCGGGGTCGCGCCCATGTTGGTCAGGCCGATGCGGGCCTCGGCGATGTGCCCGTCGTCGCGCCGCACCAGCGCGGCCACGCCGACGGTCGCCCAGGACTGCGCCACCGGGTGGAACTTCTCGTAGTGGAAGCCCCAGCCGTCCGTCTTCGGCAGCCGCACCTCCACCAGGAGCTCGTCGGGTTCGAGGGCGGACTGCAGATAGTCGACGAAGAAGTCGCCGGCCGCGATGGTGCGTCGCCCGCGCGGGCCCTGGGCCACCAGTTCGCCGCCCAGCGCCAGGATCACCGCGGGCAGGTCCCCGGCCGGGTCGGCGTGCGCCAGCGAACCGCCCAGGGTGCCCCGGTGCCGTACGGCCGGGTCCGCGACCGTCGCCGTGGCGGCCGCCAGCAGGCCCGCGTGGCGGCGGACCAGCGGGTCGGTGACCACGTCGTGGTGCGTGGTCATCGCGCCGATGACCAGCGTGTCGCCGTCCTCGCGCACCCCGCGCAGCTCCGGGACGCGGCCCACGTCCACGACCAGCTCGGGGAAGGCCAGCCGCAGCCTCAGCAGCGGCAGCAGGCTCTGTCCGCCGGCCAGTACCTTGGCCTCCTCGCCGGCCTCGGCGAGGGTGCGCACCGCCTCGTCGACGGAGGCCGGACGCGCGTACTCGAACGCCGGAGGAATCATGACCGGGCCTCCCTCACCGCTCGCCAGACCCGCTCGGGCGTACAGGGCATCCGCACGTCGTGCACGCCCAGCGGCCGCAGGGCGTCCACGATCGCGTTGACGACCGCCGGCGTGGACGCGATGGTCCCCGCCTCGCCGACTCCCTTGACGCCCAGGGGATTCGAGGTCGCCGGCGTCTCCGTCCGTTCGGTCACGAACTCGGGCAGGTCCGCCGCCGAGGGCACCAGGTAGTCGGCCATCGTGCCGGTGACCAGGTTGCCCTCGTCGTCGTAGACGGCCTCCTCGAACAGCGCCTGCGCGATGCCCTGCGCGAGCCCGCCGTGCACCTGGCCCTCGACGATCATCGGGTTGACCACCCGGCCGACGTCGTCCACGCAGACGTACGACCTGATCTTCGTCCGCCCGGTCTCCGTGTCGACCTCGACCGCGCACAGGTGGGTGCCGTGCGGGTAGGAGAAGTTGTCCGGGTCGACCAGGTGTTCGGCGTTGATGGTGGGCTCCATGCCGTCCGGCAGGTCGTGCGAGGTGAACGTCTCGAACGCGACCTCCTGGATCGTCTTGCGGGCCTCCGGGGAGCCCTTCACGGAGAAGACGCCGTCCGCGAAGTCCAGGTCCTGCTCGCTCGCCTCCAGGAGGTGCGCGGCGATCTTCCGGGCCTTCGCCACCACCTTCTGCGCCGCGTGGTGCACGGCCGCCCCGCCCACGACCAGGGACCGCGAGCCGTAGGTGTCCATGCCCTGCGGCGCTGCCTTGGTGTCGCCGTGCACGACCTCGACGTCCTCGAAGGGCACCCCGAGCACGTCCGCGGCGATCTGGCTCCAGGAGGTGGCATGGCCCTGCCCGTGCGGACTGGTGCCGGTCACCACCTCGACCTTGCCGGTGGGCAGCATCCGGATGGTCGCCGCCTCCCAGCCGCCGGCCGCGTACCGCAGATCGCGCAGCACCCGGCTGGGAGCGAGCCCGCACATCTCGGTGTACGTCGAGACACCGATCCCGAGCCGGACCGTGTCCCCGCGCGCGGTGCGGTCGGCCTGCTCGGCGCGCAGTTTGTCGTACTCGAACAGGGCGAGCGCCTTGCCGGTGGCCGCCTCGTAATTGCCGCTGTCGTAGGTCAGACCGGCGATCGTGGTGTACGGGAACTCCTCGTGCCCGATCCAGTTCCGCCGCCGCAACTCCACCGGATCCAGGCCGACTTCGGCCGCCAGCTCGTCCATGATCCGCTCGATGGCGTACGTCGCCTCGGGGCGTCCGGCGCCGCGGTAGGCGTCGGTGGGCGTGCGGGTGGTGAAGACGCCGGTGCAGGTGAAGTCGTAGGAGTCCATCTTGTAGATCGCCGGGTACATGAACGCGCCCAGGATCGGGATGCCCGGGGTGACGAGCATCAGGTACGCGCCCATGTCGGTCAGCAGGTCGACCTTGAGGCCGAGGAGCCTGCCGTCGCGCATCGCGGCGATCTCGACGTCCTGGATCATGCCGCGGCCGTGGTGGGTGGCGAGGTAGCCCTCGGAGCGGGACTCCGTCCACTTCACCGGGCGGCCGATGCGCCGCGCCACGGCGAGCGCGATGGCCTCCTCGCCGTACACCTGCAGTTTGGAGCCGAAGCCGCCGCCCACGTCGGGGGCGATCACCCGCAGCTTGTGCTCGGGGATCCCGGTGACGACCGCCAGCATGATCCGCAGGATGTGCGGGATCTGGGTGGACGAGTACAGCGTGTACTCGCCGGACGCGGCGAGCGGGGTGACGACGACCGCGCGCGGCTCCATCGCGTTGGGGATCAGCCGCTGGTGGACGTAGCGGCGCTTGACGGTCACCTCCGCGCGCTGCCGTACGGAATCGAAGTCCTCGCCGGTCTTCAGCGGCCAGACGTAGGAGCGGTTGGTGCCCTTGTCGGAGTGGACCAGCGGGGAGCCCTCGGCGAGCGCGGCCTCCAGGTCGAGCACCGGGGGCAGCGGCTCGTAGTCGACCTCGATCGCCTCCAGGGCGTCGGCGGCCGCGTACCGGTCACGGGCGACCACGACCGCCACCGGGTCGCCCGCGTAGCGCACCTCGTCGACTGCGATCGGTGGGTGGTCGGGCAGCACGATGTCCTCGGTGACGGGCCAGGCGCAGGGGAGGGAACCGAGTCCGTCCAGGTCGCGTCCGCTGAACGCGGCGACCACGCCCGGGCGTTCGAGGGCGGGGGAGACGTCGACCCGCTCGATGCGGGCGTGGGCCATGGGGCTGCGCAGGATCGCCAGATGGAGCAGTCCGTTGACGCTGATGTTGTCGGTCCAGTTGGTCTGGCCGGTGATCAGCCGGGCGTCCTCCTTGCGGGGCCGGGCGCGGCCGACCTCGGATTCGACGGCCTGATCGGTCATGCCGTCACCTCCTGGCCGGAGGCGGCCATCACGGCCCGCACGATGTTCTGGTAGCCCGTGCAGCGGCACAGATTGCCCTCAAGCGCGTGCCGCACCTCGTCCGACGAGGGGTGGGGGTTCTCCCGCAGCAGGTCGCGGGCCGCCATCAGCATGCCCGGAGTGCAGTAGCCGCACTGCAGACCGTGCTTCTCGTGGAACGCCTTCTGCAACGCGGTCCACTCGCCGTCGCGGGCCAGCCCCTGGACGGTGGTGACCTCGCCGCCGTCCGCCTGCACCGCGAGGACCGAGCAGCTCTTCACGCTCACGCCGTCCAGGTCCACCGTGCAGGCCCCGCAGTTGGAGGTGTCGCAGCCGATCGGGGTGCCGGTCAGGCCCAGGCGGTCACGCAGGTAGTGGATCAGCAGGAGACGGGGTTCCACCTCGTCCTGGTATGTCGTGCCGTCCACTTTCACCGAGATACGGGTCATCTGCCCTCCCAGGAGACGGGGCGTGATGTAGGTCACTCTAGGACCGTCGGGGGGAGGGGGCGAGTGCTGCGCCCGGGTTCGTTGAGCGTTAATCCATTGCTGTCGGCGGCGGCCGTCTGCTGCACTTCACGGGTATCTGTCACCGCACGTCCCAGGAGCAGCAATGCGCGCACCGCTCATGTCCGCCCAGGAAGGAACGCCCCCCTCGTCGAAGGACATGAAGCTTCGTGCACCTGCTCAACCTCGGAATCCTCGCCCATGTCGACGCCGGTAAGACCAGCCTGACCGAGCGGCTGCTGCACTCGGCCGGAGTGATCGACGAGATCGGCAGCGTCGACGCCGGCAGCACCCGGACCGACACCCTCGCGCTCGAACGGCAGCGCGGTATCACCATCAAGTCCGCCGTCGTCTCGTTCCCGATCGACGACGTCACGGTCAACCTCATCGACACACCGGGTCACCCGGACTTCATCGCCGAGGTGGAACGCGTCCTCGGCGTGCTCGACGGCGCCGTCCTCGTCGTCTCCGCGGTGGAGGGCGTCCAGGCCCAGACGCGGGTCCTGATGCGGACCCTGCGACGGCTGCGCATCCCGACCCTGCTGTTCGTCAACAAGATCGACCGCCGCGGGGCGCGCTACGACGGTGTGCTGCGCGCGATCGCGGAGCGGCTGACGCCGGCGATCGTGCCGATGGGGACGGTTGAGGGGCTCGGGGCGGCCGGGGCGCGGGTCGTGGCGGGGATGGGGGCGGGGGCGCTCGAAGTGCTGGCGGAGCATGATGAGGAGCTGCTGGCGGCGTATGTGGAGGGCAGTGGTATGTCACATACCGCTGAAAGTTCCAGTGCTATGTCACATGCCACTGAGAAGGTCAGTGCTGTGTCACATACCGCCCTCCGCGCCGCCCTCACCGCCCAGACCCGCCAATCCCTCGTCCACCCCGTCCACTTCGGCTCCGCCATCACCGGCGCCGGCATCGACGCCCTCGTCAACGGCATCAAGGCGTTCCTCCCCCCGTCCGACGGCGACCCCGAAGGCCCGCTCTCCGCCACCGTGTTCAAGGTCGAGCGGGGCCCGGCGGGGGAGAAGGTGGCCTACGCCCGCCTCTTCTCGGGCACCCTGCGCACCCGTGACCGCGTCCCGTTCGGCGAGGCCCGCCATGAGGGCAGGATCACCGCGATCAGCGTCTTCGACCACGGCACCGACGCCCGCGCGGACGCCGTCCCCGCCGGACGCATCGCCCGGCTGTGGGGTCTCGCGGACATCCGGATCGGCGACGCGATCGGCGAACCCCGAAAGGCCTACGAGCACTTCTTCGCGCCGCCGACCCTGGAGACGGTGGTCGTCCCGGGCCCGGACACCGACCGGCGCGCACTGCACCTCGCGCTCACGCAGCTCGCCGAGCAGGACCCGCTGATCGACCTGCGCCACGACGAGGTGCGGCAGGAGATCTCCGTGTCCCTGTATGGCGAGGTGCAGAAGGAGGTCATCCAGTCGACCCTCGCCGACGAGTACGGACTCGACGTCGACTTCCGGGAGACCACCACCATCTGCGTCGAGCGGCCGGTCGGCTCGGGCGCGGCGGTGGAGTTCAACAAGAGGGACCCGAACCCGTTCCTGGCCACCGTCGGCCTGCGCGTCGATCCCGCGCCCACGGGAGCGGGTGTCGACTTCCGCCTGGAGGTGGAGCTCGGCTCCATGCCGTACGCCTTCTTCAAGGCGGTCGAGGACACCGTGCGCGAGACCCTCGGTCAGGGCCTGCACGGCTGGCAGGTCACCGACTGCACCGTGACCATGACCCACTCGGGTTACTCGCCCCGGCAGAGCCACGCCCACCAGGGCTTCGACAAGAGCATGTCGAGCACCGGCGCCGACTTCCGCGGGGTCACCCCGCTCGTGCTGATCGAGGCGCTGCGCCGGGCGGGGACGCGGGTGTACGAGCCCCTGCACCGCTTCCGGATCGAGGCCCCGGCCGACACGCTGGGCGCGCTGCTGCCGGTGCTGGCCGCGCTGCGGGCCGTGCCGCGCACGACGGCGACGCGGGGCGTCGGCTGCGTCCTGGAGGGTGCGGTCCCGGCCGGCCGCGTGCACGAGCTGGAGCGCCGGCTGCCGGGACTCACCCGTGGCGAGGGCGAGTTGGAGACCGCGTTCGACCACTACGCACCGATCACCCAGGGAAGCGTTCCCGAACGCCCGCGCACCGACCACAACCCCCTCGACCGCAAGGAGTACCTGTTGAACGTGACGCGCCGAGTGCGGAGTTGAGGCTGCAGGGGGAGGGAACACCTACCCGAAAATCCTGAAACTTACTCAAGAGTCAGAAGTATTGACGGTGTCCGGAAATCCCCGGACTGTAGTGGACATGCCGAATATCCGGACACGTCTGCTCGTTGTGCTGGTTGTCCTCTTCGGATCCCTGACGATGGCGGGCGTGCCGTCCGCCTCCGCCGCCACCACCGTCCCCGACTCCCTCTGGTTCGACGGATCGACCCTGACCGTGCAGAACGGCAGATTCGTCGACGGCAACGGCCGCGAGGTCGTCCTGCGCGGCTACAACGTCTCCGGCGAGACCAAGCTGGAGGAGAACAGCGGTCTGCCCTTCGCCTCGGTCGCCGACGCGAAGAAGTCGGCCACGGCGCTGCGGGCGCTGGGCGGCGGCAACTCGGTCCGCTTCCTGCTGTCCTGGGCCCACGCGGAGCCCACCCGGGGCACGGTCGACTCCACCTACCTGGCCGCCGTCACCGACCAGATGCGGGCCTTCCTGGACGCGGGCATCCGTGTCTACCCGGACTTCCACCAGGACCTCTACTCCCGCTACCTGTTCAACTCCGGCAGCTGGTACACCGGCGACGGCGCCCCCAAGTGGGCCGTGGCCCTGGGCGGTTACCCCCAGGAGTCCTGCGGGATCTGCCTGTTCTGGGGCCAGAACATCACCCAGAACCAGGCCGTGACCAAGGCCCAGTACGACTTCTGGCACAACACCTACGGTCTGCAGAGCTCCTTCCTCGACACCGCGCAGAAGACCATGGCGTACGTCCAACAGCACCTGAACGACGTGGAGTTCGCGGGAATCCTCGGCTTCGACCCGTACAACGAGCCGTACGCGGGCAGCTACGACTCGGGCCAGACCAGCCGCACCTGGGAGCAGAACCTGCTGTGGCCCTTCTACCAGAAGTTCCGGGCCCGGATGGACGCGGCCGGCTGGCAGGACAAGCCCGCCTTGGTCGAGCCGAACCTCTTCTGGAACTCCAACATCAGCTCCCAGAAGCAGGAGGGCGGACTTCTCGACGCGGGCACGCTGGGCGCGCGGTACGTCTTCAACACCCACTTCTACGACCAGAAGGCCATCTCCGGGATCCTGATGTGGGGCAACGCGTCCGACGGCCAGTACGCGACGGACTTCGCCACCGTCCGTGACAGGGCCTCGGCCGCCGGAACGGCCGCCGTGGTCAGCGAGTTCGGGCATCCGCTGTCCGGCTCGGTCTCCGGCAAGGCCCCGACCGTCGACAAGGCGATGTATCAGGCCCTCGACTCCCGTCTGCCGGGCTCGAGTTGGTGGAGCAACCCAGCAGCTTCCGGGTCGGTGCTCTCCGGCAACCAGTGGCAGTGGGACATCTACAACGGACGCCACCACGAGCTGATGAACGACAACCCGGACAAGGTGCAGACCTCCGGCGACGCCTGGAACGACGAGGACCTCTCGGTGGTCAAGCTCGCCGACTCGGGCACTGTGACGCTCCGTCAGGACGCCCGGCTCCTCGACCGCGTCTACCCGAGCGCCACCGCGGGCACCACCCTCGCGTTCACCTACGAGGACCGCTCACGCGACGGCTCGACGACCCTCACCTGGAACCCGGTTCCGAGCTCACTGCCGAACGTGTCCCAACTGGTCGGCTCCGGCCAGTACGGGCTGCTCGTATGGCGTTCGGGCTCCGGAACCGCGCCCACCGAACTGCACCTCCCCGTCTCCTTCCCGACCGCCACGACCACCGTGGTCTCCGACCTCGGCACGGTGTACGGCCCCCCGGCCTACACGACGTCGACACCGGTCGCCGCGGCCCCCGAACCGGGCGGCACGGGCAGCCGCCGGCTGCTGCTCACCGACTCCGACTCGGGCGTCCTGCACTACGCCCTGGTGACCAACGGCGCGACCTCCCCGTCGGCGAGCCTCCTCGCCGCGGCGAAGTCCGAACTGGCGTCCTGGGCGACGTCCCACTTCTGATGACAACAGAACGGCGCCGGACCTCGTCGGTCCGGCGCCGTCACCCCGAGGTCAGCTCGTCGGGCCGGTCCAGTCGGCCAGGACATGGCCGAGCCGCACCCGCTGCGGGTGGTCGCCGACCGGCACGGACAGCACCTTCTGGCCCGTGGCGAAGTCGATCGCGGTGACCTGGTCGGCGCCGCTCTCGGAGATGATGCAGTCCTTGCCGTCACCGCTCACGGTCGCCCAGTACGGGGTCGACGCCGTGACGAGCGGGCCTTCCTGGAGCGTGGCCCGGTCGACGACGGTGGCGTAGTTGTCCATCGTCCCGGCGACGCACAGCTTGGTGCCGTCGGGGCTCATCGAGATGCCGTGGTGACGCGAGTCCAGCAGCCACGTGGTGCGGTCGGTGCTGGTCGCCGGGTTCGCCGGCAGCGTCTTCACCCGGGTGATCTTGTCGGTGGCGATGTCGTACTCCAGGAAGCCGTTGAAGAACGACACCTGGAAGTACATCTTCGACCAGTCCGGCGTGAAGGCGGCCGGTCGCACCGCGTCGGAGAAGTCCTTCAGCCCGATCGCGTCGAGGCGGTCACGCATGTCGATCGTCTTGACCGTCTTGTAGGTCGTGGCGTCGACGACGGTGATGTGCCGGTCGCCCTTCGTCCAGTCCCAGGCCGGGTCGTCGAGGGAGGTGGTGACCTCGCCGATCGCCATGTTCCAGATGTACTTGCCGCCGTTGGTGAAGACGTTCTCGTGCGGCTTGTCACCGGTGGCGAACTCGCCGAGTTCCTTGCCGGTGTTGATGTCCAGCACCTGCACCTTGTTGGCGGTGGAGGCGGACACCGCCACCCGGGTGCCGTCGGGGGAGACGGCCATGTGGTCGGCGCGGTAACCGGCCACCGGGAAACGCCAGTTGATCTTGTCGGTGGCGAGGTCGATGGAGACGACGTCGGCGAAGCTGGGCCGGGAGACGACCACGGACTTGCCGTCCGGCGTGGAGTACATGTCGTCGACGTACTGGTCGTGGCCCTGCCCGACCTCGTTGCGGATGGCCGTGTAGTAGATCCACTTGATGGGGTCGGCGTTGATCTCGGCGATGCGCTGTGCCTTGTCGGGAACGACGTTGATCTCCCCGACCTTGGCGAAGTCGCCGGAGGACTTGAGGACGGTCGCGGTGCCGTCCCAGTTGTTCCCCACGAACAGCACCTCGCGCAGCGCGGCGGCGGAATCCGCGGTGGCGGCGGTCGCGGGGGCGGCGACGGTCAGGACGAGGGCGGCGGCTACGGAGCAAAGGTGCCTGGATCTGAAGGCAGGCATGAGTGCTCTCTCCTCTGTGGACGGGGCCTGATGCGGGCATGCCAATGGAATCGACGGTCGAATCTGAAAAGGAACGCGTTCAGACTCTTACTTACTGGAAAGTAAGGAGCGAGCACCCTTCTCCACAAGACTGCGTACACGACAAAATCGAGGGATCACGTAACGAGGGAGGCTCAGTGGCGGGCAGGCTCAAGGCGCCGACCGGGCGATACGGCGGCAAGACGGCCGAGCAGCGGCAGGCCGAGCGGCACAGGAGATTCCTGGACGCCGCGCTCGAACTCTTCGGTGCCGACCCCGGATACCGGGCCACCACCGTCGCGGCGCTCAGCGAGGCCGCGGGGCTGTCGACCCGTCAGTTCTACGAGGAGTTCCGCACCCTCGAGGATGTGCTCGCGGCGCTGCACCTGCAGGTCAACGACTGGGCGGAGGAGGCGGTGCTGGCCGCGTTCGCCGAGGCGGATGGCCGGCCGATCGCCGAGCGGGCCACCGCGATCTTCCGGGCCTACGCGGCGAACGTCACCAGCGATCCGCGCCGGATCCGCATCACGTTCGTCGAGATCATCGGCGTCAGTGCGCGGCTGGAGGAGCAGCGCCTGGCCCGCCGTTCCCGCTGGGTCGACCTCATCTGCGCCGAGGCGGAGGCGGCGGCCGCGCGCGGGGAGGCGGCCCGACGCGACTACCGCATCGCCGCGACCGCCTTCATCGGCAGCGTCAACGGCCTGCTCCACGACTGGAGCGCGGGCTGGGTGAAGGCGACGCTGGACGAGGTCGTCGACGAACTGGTCCGCCAGCTGTTGGGGATACTCCAGCCCCAGGGCTGGACACCACCGGAGGCTTGAGGGATGTGGCGCCGGCAAGGCGGTGACGCTGACTGCGTGAGGAGTGCGTGCCTGCGAGGCGGTGACGTCGGCTGGTTGCGGGGTGCGGTGCCTGTGAGGCGGTAATGCGGGCTGTGTGCGGGATGGGTGCCTGTGAGGCGGTGATACCGGCTGTGTGAGGCAGGGGCGCTTGCGCGGCGGTGATGCCGGCTCGTTGCGGGATGAGTGCCCGTTAGGCCGTAAACCCGGGTGCGGTGCCGCGAAGCTGTGCCGTTCTCCGTCCAGGCCTTCGTCGCCCCCGCCGCTGTGAGGGACTCCGCCTAAGTCGTGGTCGTACCTTGGCCCGTCGCGCGCTGTCCGGCCAGGCTCTCCGCCCCCGTCGCAGCCCCCACGCCTGCCGTTCCGGCTGTCGTCCCCAGATCCGCGACCTCCACGCTCTCCGCCACCCGTCGTCTCCCGGGCTTGCCACCCCCGGCCCCACCAGCCCGCCGTCGCTCCAGGCCGGCCGACCTCAGGGCTGCTCCCGGTCCCGCCGCACTCGGCCGAATGCGCGGCCGTTTCCCTTCTCGGACGTCAGCCGCCTGGCCGCCTTGACAGCCCGGTCACGCCGTGTGATCCCTCCAACGGCTCAACAACGCCGTGCCGCGGGAGGCGGACGGGGGTGAGCGGTGTGACCTTGGTGGGAGGCAGGGGACTGCACACGGAGTCGAGGAGGCGCGATGGCGGACGGATCGGTCGTGGGCGGCATGGCGGCGTCCGCTGTCCCGACGGGCCCCACGGATCCCTCTCCTGATCGGTCCCTGGACACCTTCGAGCAACTGGGCGCCGTGGCCGACGCCGTTCTCTACGAGGGCTACCTGCTGTATCCGTACAGGCGGTCGTCGGCCAAGAACCGCGTCCGCTGGCAGTTCGGGGTGCTGTTCCCCAAGGAATGGGTGGAGCGGGACGGCCCCGTCGTCCCCGGCGTGTCCGGCTCCGCCGACTCCTGGTACCAGCAGACCGAGTGCCTGCTGAGGATCCGCCGGCCCGACGCGCTGCTGAGGGTGCGCCTTCGGTACCTGCAGATGCAGCGCAAGCAGGTGGAGGCGGCCGACGCCGATGGTGGGCACCGCGCCGTCGAGTCGCTGCCCGCCGATGACGGCACGGTGCACCTGACCTTCGACGAGGCGGTGCCGTGCGAGGCGGACATCGTCATTCCGGTGGACGACCTCCTCGCCGCCGAACACACCGTTGCGACGGGAGCCGCGGAAGGCCTCGACATCGAGGCCCTGCCGCAGGACGCCGGGCGGGTGGTCCGCCGTCGTGAGGAGCTGCGGGCGAGCACCACCGTCAGTGCCGAGCGGCTGGGGCAGAACCTCTGCCGCCTCCGCGTCCGCACCGTCAACTCCGGCCCCGCGCCGGATCCGCGGGCGTCACGTGACGAGGCACTGCGCCGCGCGCTCATCGCCGCCCACACCCTGATCGGCGGTGACGGCGTCGAGTTCGCCTCACTGATCGATCCGCCCGAGGACCTGCGCCATCACGCGGACGAGTGCCGCAACGAGTTCGCCTTCCCCGTCCTCGGCGGCGATCCGGCAGGCGAGACCCCGGCCGGCGCCGGCGCCGTCGGGCACGTCCTGCTGGCCTCGCCGATCATCCTTCCCGACCACCCCCAGGTGGCCCCGGAGAGCCCCGGCGACCTGCACGACGCGGGTGAGATCGACGAGATCCTCACCCTGCGCACGATGTTGCTGACCGACGAGGAGAAGCGCGAGGCACGCGCCACCGATCCGCGGGCCGCCGCGATCCTCGACCGGGTCGACACCATGCCCCGCGAGGTCTTCGAACGGCTGCACGGTGCCATCCGCTCCCTGTCCCCGGTCACCCCGCCGACCCCGTCCACTCCGCCCTCCGGACGTGCCGCCTGGTGGCAGGAGGGCGCCGACGACGGGCTCTCCCCGTCCACCGACACGGTGCTCGTCGACGGCGTACCCCTGGGCGGCGGCAGCCGCGTCCGGCTTCGCCCGCGACGCCGGGGCGCCGACGCGCAGGACATGTTCCTGGACGGGCGGAGTGCCGAGGTGGCCGCCGTCTTCCACGACGTGGACGGCAGCGTCCACCTCGCCGTCACCCTCGACGACGATCCCGCGGCCGAACTGCACAGCTGGTACGGCCGCTTCCACTACTTCCGTCCCGACGAACTCGAACCGCTCGAACCGCTCGAACCATCGAGCCACTTGAGTCCGACCGAGTCCGACACCCCCCGCAGCGGAGGCCGTTGACATGACAACCCACAGCAGCACCACCGAGGTCAGCGGCGAACCCGACCGCGCCGAGGACCGGCAGGGCTTCGACGAGATCCACATCCTCTGGATCTCCGAGGGCATGAGCTGCGACGGCGACACCGTCTCCCTGACGGCCGCCGACCAGCCCTCCATCGAGGACCTCGTGCTCGGCCTGATCCCGGGCCTGCCGAAGGTGAACCTGGTCAACAAGGTGCTCTCACCGAGCCTGGGCGGCGAGGACTTCCTCGCCCCCTACCGGGCGGCCGCACGCGGCGAACTGGCCCCGTTCATCCTCGTCATCGAGGGTTCGATCCCCAACCAGAACATCATCAAGGGCGACGGCTACTGGACGTCCTTCGGCAACGACCCCGAGACCGGCCAGCCGCAGACCCTGAACCGGTGGATCGACCAACTCGCCCCGAAGGCCTGGGCGGTGGTGGCCGCCGGCACCTGTGCCACCTTCGGCGGCATCCACGCGATGGCCGGCAACCCGACCGGCAGCATGGGCCTCGCGGACTACCTGGGCTGGGACTTCAGGTCCCAGGGCGGCCTGCCCGTGGTGAACGTGCCCGGCTGCCCGATCCAGCCCGAGAACTTCATGGAGACCCTGATCTGGGTCCTCTACCACGCCGCCGGATCCGCCCCACCGCCCCCGCTGGACCACATGCTGCGTCCGCAGTGGCTGTTCGGGAAGACGGTCCACGAGGGCTGTGACCGCGGCTCGTACTACGAGCAGGGCACCTTCGCCAAGGACTACAACTCACCCAAGTGCCTGGTGAAGACCGGCTGTTGGGGGCCGGTGGTCAACTGCAACGTCCCCAAGCGCGGCTGGATGGCCGGCATCGGCGGCTGTCCGAACGTCGGCGGCATCTGCATCGGCTGCACGATGCCCGGCTTCCCCGACGCGTTCATGCCGTTCATGGACGAGCCGCCCGGCGGAACCCTGTCCTCCATGATCGTCAAGCCGTACGGCGCCGTCATCCGCCGGCTGCGCGGCTTCACCAACGAGCTGGTGAACCACGAACCCAGATGGCGCCACAACAAGCGGAAGCTGACCAGCGGTTACGACCCCTACTGGCGGCCCTGACACCGCGCGAGACCCATCCCATCAAGGACCGAAGGAACACCGACAGCAAGGGGCAGTAACAGCGATGACCACAACCGAGTCCCGGCCCACGGGACGCAAGCCGGCGCAGCTCGTGGACATGTCCTGGGACCCGATCACCCGCATCATCGGCAACCTGGGCATCTACACGAAGATCGACTTCGCCAACCGGGAAGTCGTGGAGTGCCACAGCACCTCGTCTCTGTTCCGCGGCTACTCGGTGTTCATGAAGGGCAAGGACCCGCGCGACGCGGGCTTCATCACCTCCCGCATCTGCGGTATCTGCGGCGACAACCACACCACCTGCTCCGACTACGCGCAGCAGATGGCCTACGGGGTCAAGCCGCCGAGGCTCGCCGAGCACATCGTCAACCTCGGCGAGGCGGCCGAGTACATGTTCGACCACACGATCTTCCAGGACAACCTGGTCTTCGTGGACTTCTGCGAGGCCATGGTCAAGGCCACCAACCCCGGAGTGCTGGCCCGCGCCGAGCGCACGGACGCGCCCCGCGGCGACATCCACGGGTACCGGACCATCGCCGACATCATGAAGGCCTTCAACCCCTTCGAGGGCGAGGTCTACAAGGAGGCCTTGAAGGTCAGCCGGGTCACCCGCGAGATGTTCTGCCTGATGGAGGGTCGGCACGTCCACCCGTCCACGCTGTACCCCGGTGGCGTGGGCACCCTGCCGCAGCCGACCGTCTTCACCGACTACCTCAGCCGGCTCATGCGGGTCATCGACTTCGTCAAGAAGGCCGTCGCCATGAACGACGACGTCTTCGACTTCTTCTACGAGGCGCTGCCCGGCTACGAGCAGGTCGGCAACCGCCGTATCCTGCTGGGCTGTTGGGGAGCCTTCCAGGACCCCGACGTCGTCGACTACCGCTACGAGAACATGAACGCCTGGGGCAAGGCGATGTACGTGACCCCCGGCATCGTCGTCGACGGGAAGCTGGTCACCAACAACCTCGTCGACATCAACCTCGGACTGCGCATCATGCTGGGCAGCTCCTACTACGAGGACTGGGTGAACGAGAAGCCCTTCGTGACCCACGACCCGCTCGGCAACCCGGTCGACATGCGCCACCCCTGGAACCAGACCACCGTGCCGGTGCCGCAGAAGCGCGACTTCGCCGACAAGTACAGCTGGGTGATGAGCCCGCGCTGGTACGACCGCCGCACCGGCGACCACCTCGCCCTCGACACCGGCGGCGGCCCGCTCGCCCGGCTCTGGTCGACCGCGCTGAGCGGCCTCGTCGACACCCCGTACGTCAAGGCCACCGGCAACAGCGTGCGCATCTCGCTGCCCAAGGGCGAGTCGCTGCCGGAGACGACCCTGGAGTGGCGCATCCCGAAGTGGAGCAACACCATCGAACGGGACCGCGCCCGGCCGTACTTCGTCGCCTACGCGGCCGCCATGGCCCTGCAGTTCCTGGAGGAGGCCATGGGCCTGGTGCGCGCGGGCGACACCAAGGTGTTCGAGAACTTCGAGGTGCCCGACGAGGCCATCGGCTGCGGCTTCCACGAGGCGGTGCGCGGTGTCCTCTCCCACCACCTGGTGATCAAGGACAAGAAGATCGCCAACTACCACCCGTACCCGCCCACCCCGTGGAACGCCAGTCCCCGCGACAAGTTCGGTACCCCCGGCCCGTACGAGGACGCCGTCCAGGGCCAGCCCATCTTCGAGGAGAACGGGCCCGACGACTTCAAGGGCGTCGACATCATGCGCACCGTGCGCAGCTTCGACCCCTGTCTGCCGTGCGGGGTGCACATGTACGTCGGCAAGGGCAAGACGCTGACCACCCTGCACTCGCCGACCTACGGCGCGAACCATGGCTGAGGCCGGGGCCGTGGAACGGCTCGCCGACCCGGCGGTGGAGTCGCGGCTCGCCCGCCTCGACCAGCTGCTGGAAGGGCTCGAGTCCGCCCCCGGCCCGGGCACCCGCTCCGCGATCGAGGCGGTGCGGCTGCTCACCGAGGTCTACGGCGAGGCGCTGGCCCGGGTCATGGACCACGCGGACGCGCAGCTGTCCGAACGCCTGGCCGACGACGAGTTGCTGGGCCACCTCCTGGTGCTGCACGGGATCCACCCGGAGCCCGTCGAGCGCCGGGCGGCCCGCGCGGTCGAGCGGCTGCGGCCCGCCGTCCAGGAACGCGGCGGCGACGTGGAGTGGGCCGGCGTGGACGGGGAGGTGGGCCGCGTGCGGCTGACGACCGGCGGCTGCGGTTCCGGGTGCGGCGGCGGCACGAGCGACGTGACCGCCGCGGTCCAGGAGGCGGTGCTCGCCGTGGCTCCGGAGCTGACGGCGGTGGAACCGGTGCCGGCCACGGCGCCCGCCGCCTTCGTACCGCTGACCACGCTCACCCACCGGGGCGCACCATGACCACGGACGGCGCCCTGGCCCGCCTCATCCGCTCCTCCGCCGACCGCACGGCGCAGCCCGAGGCGGAGCGGTGCGACCTGTGCGCCGCGCCGCTCGCCGACGAGCACCCGCACCTGTACGACACCGCGGACGACCAGGTGTGCTGCGCCTGCGGCCCCTGCTCGGTGCTGTTCGCCGACGGTGGCGGCGGGGACGGACGCTACCGGCTCGTCCCCCGCAGGCGGATCCGCCTGCCCCGGGTGGACACTGATGTCCTGGGCGTGCCGGTCGGCCTGGTCTTCTTCGTGCCCCGGTCCGACGGCACGGTCACCGCCGAGGGCCCGAGCCCGGCCGGAGCCATGCGGTGGGAGGTCGACGCCGAGGCCTGGCAGCGGCTGGCCGTGGAGTGTCCGCGGCTCGCGTCCATGGAACCGGACGTGGAGGCACTGCTCGTGAACACCGTCCACGGCAACGACCACCACTGGATCGTCCCCGTCGACGACTGCTACCGGATGGTCGCCGTCGTACGCCGCGAATGGCGGGGCCTGTCCGGCGGCGGCCGGATCTGGCCCGCCGTCGACCGGTTCTTCGAGGACCTCACCGAGCGGCCATGAGCCCGCACTCCGCTGCGCGGAGGCGAGGAAGGAGAGCACCCATGGGCAGCATCAGAGTCGGCCGAGCCCAGGCCAAGCCCGACTCGACCGGACACGTGCCCGGCATGCACCAGGGCAACATCGGGCCGTACGACGACCAGACCGGGCATCACGAGGACGGCACCGCCGACGCGCGCCGCTCCACCGGGATCCATTGGAAACGGCACGACGCCCTGCTGGACGTCATGCCGAACATCCCGCCGGGATGAGGAACAGCAGGGAGCCGGAATGAAGGTGCAACGAAGTGGGAGCGCACAGGACGGGACGTCGGGACGGCGGCTGCTGATGGCCGAGGCCGTCCTGGCCGGCGCGGTGGCCCTGGCGGTGTTCGTCCGGGAGTTCCCGAGCCTGCGGCGCGAGATGCGGATCTACCGGATGGCCGGCGGCCTGCGCGCGGGCCACCGGTATCCGTGAGCCGGCCGTGCACGAACTGTCGATCGCGACCGCGATCATCGAGCGGGCCGACGAACTGGCCCGTGCGGACGGGACGGACGCCGTCGCGGCGGTGACCGTGCGAGTCGGCGAGCTGTCGGGAGTCGTCCCCGACGCGCTCGACTTCGCCTTCGAGGTGGCCCGCGACGGCACTTCCCTCGCCGCTGCCCGGCTCGTGGTCGAGCAGGTCCCCGCGCAGGCCTACTGCGGCCCGTGCGCCGAGGAGTTCCCGGTGGGCATGCCCCCGTTCTTCTGGTGCCCGCGCTGCGACCGCCCCTCCACCGAGCTGCGCAGCGGCCGGGAACTGGAGATCACCGGGATCGAGGCCCGGAGCTGACAGGAGCGGGGCCCCGCCGACACCCATGAGGTCGGTGGGGCCCCGCTCGCGTCCGAGGTCAGCAGATGCGCGGCAACTGCTCACCGAGCGGCAGGTCCACCACCCGGGTGCCGCCGAGTCCCGTCGCGACCACGACCATGCCGGGGTGGTCGGCGACGCACTCACCGATCAGCGTGGCGCCGGCGCCCTGCGGGTGGGCGCGCATCGCCGCGAGGACGGCCTCCGCCTCCGTCGGCGGCACGAAGGCGACCAGCCGGCCCTCGTTGGCGACGTAGAGCGGATCGAGCCCCAGGAAACCGCAGGCGTTCGCGACCGCATCCGGCACCGGAATGGCCCGCTCCGTGAGTCGGACACCGGTTCCGGAGGCGCGGGCGATCTCGTTGAGGGACGCGGCCAGACCTCCGCGGGTGGGGTCGCGCAGGACGTGGATGTCCGGGGTGACCGCCAGCATGGACGCGACCAGGTCCGCCAGCGGCGCGGTGTCGCTGGCCAGCTCGACCCCGAACTCCAGCCCGTCCCGGACACTCATGATCGCCACCCCGTGCAGGCCGATCGGCCCGCTGACGATGACGGCGTCACCGGGCCGCGCCCGCTGGGGCCGGATGTCCACCCCGTCCGGGACGAGCCCGACCCCGGCGGTGGTGACGTACACGCCGTCGCCGTGCCCGGACTCCACCACCTTGGTGTCGCCCGTGGCGATGGTGACCCCGGCGGTCTCGGCCGCGGCACCCATGGCGCGCGCGATCCGTTCGACGACGGTCAGCTCCACGCCCTCCTCCAGGACGAAGGCGGCCGACAGGTAGGCGGGCCTGGCCCCGCTCATCGCCAGGTCGTTGACGGTGCCGTTGACCGCCAGGTCACCGAGACTGCCGCCGGGGAAGAACAGCGGCCTGACGACATAGGAGTCGGTGGAGAACGCCAGTCTGGCGCCGCCCAGTTCGAGGACGGCGGAGTCGGCGAGGCCGGCCAGGGTGGCGTTGCCGTACGCGGGGACGAAGACCTGCTCCATCAGCTCCGCCGACAGCGCTCCGCCGCCGCCGTGCCCCATGACCACGACGGGCTGGTCGCGCAGGGGGGCCGGGCAGCTCCAGTTCGCGGGGTCGACGGTTTCGACGAGATCAGCCAACGGGGTTCATCTCCTTGCCCGCCGCCCCGGCCGCCTGCGGCGTCGCGGCGTTCATCCGCCGGTACAGGTAGTACGCGGCGCAGGCGCCCTCGCTGGAGACCATGGTGGCGCCGAGTGGGGTGCGCGGGGTGCAGGTGGTGCCGAAGGCCGCGCACTCGGTGGGCTTGATCAGCCCCTGGAGCACCTCGCCGGCACGGCACTCGGCGGGCTCCTCGGTGCGGATGTCGGTGACCTGGAAGCGGTGCTCGGCGTCGTACGCGCGAAACGCCTCGGTCAGCCGCCAGCCGCTGTCCGGAATGGGCCCGATGCCGCGCCAGTTCCGGTCGGTGACCTCGAACACCTCCTCGATCATGCGTACGGCGGCCGGGTTGCCGTCCTCGCGCACGGCACGCGGGTAGGCGTTCTCCACCCGGTGCTCCCCGCGCTCCAGCTGGCGCACCGCGCGGCGGATGCCCTCGAGGATGTCCAGTGGCTCGAAGCCGGTCACCACGAGCGGTACGCGGAACCGCTCGGCCAGCCGCGGGTACTCGGCCGTGCCCATCACGCTGCACACGTGCCCGGCGGCCAGGAAACCCTGAACCCGGCAGGACGGCGACGTCATGATGGCCTCGACGGCCGGGGGCACGCGGACGTGCGACACCAGGAGGCTGAAGTTGGTCAGGCCGAGGCGGCGCGCCTGGTGCACGGCCATGGCGTTGGCGGGGGCCGTGGTCTCGAAGCCGATGGCGAAGAACACCACTTGCCGATCCGGGTTGCGGCGGGCGAGCTCGAGGGCGTCGAGCGGTGAGTAGACCACCCTTACGTCGCCGCCCTCGCCCTTGACGCGGAACAGGTCCCGGCCGGTGCCCGGCACCCGGAGCATGTCGCCGAAGGAGCAGAAGATCACCTCCGGACGCGAGGCGATCTCCAGTGCCTTGTCGATGACGTCCAGCGGGGTGACGCACACCGGACAGCCGGGGCCGTGGATCAACTCAACCTCTTCGGGCAGGAGTTGGTCGATGCCGTGCCGGATGATCGAGTGGGTCTGGCCGCCGCACACCTCCATCAGGGCCCAGGGCCGGGTGACGGTGGAGCGGATCTCGTCCAGCAGTCGCCGGGCGAGGTCCGGGTCGTTGAACTCGTCGATGTACTTCACGCGGTTCCCGCCTCCTTCGCCGCCTGCTCCCAGGCGTCACCGAACTCCTCCTCCAGCAGCCCCAGTTCCTCGAAGAGCTGCAGGGAGGCCAGGGCCGATTCCTCGTCCAGTCGCTGGAGCGCGAACCCGACGTGGACGATGACGTACTCACCCACGCGCACGTCCGACACGTATTCCAGACATGCCTGCTTCTGCACACCGCCGAAGTCGATCAGCCCGGTGAGCGGGTCGGCACTGTCGTCGATCGAGACGACCTTGCCGGGCACTGCCAAACACATGGGTCACTCCTCCTGTCGTTCGTGCGCCGCGACCACGAGTTGTCCAAGGGCCAAACCGCCGTCGTTCGGGGGGACTTCGCCGTGCCGCAGCACCGCGAAGCCGTCCTGGGCGAGAAGCCGCGCGCACTCCTCCTCCAGCAGTGCGTTGGCGAACACCCCGCCGCTCAGCGCGACGGTCGCCACTCCGGTCTCCCGGCGAGATCGCCGGCAGATCTCCGCCACGGCCCGCGCGACGCCGCGGTGGAAACGCGCGGCGAGCACCGGGACCGGTGTGCCGCGACGCAGGTCGGCGACGAGTGCGCCGAGCACGGGCGCCGGGTCGCACAGGCCGGAGGCCAGACCGAAGGCGTACGCCGTGTCGTCGGCGTCCCGGGCCGCGGCGGCCGCGGCCTCCAGCTCCAGGGCGGCCTGGGCCTCGTATCCCGCGCGGTGACACACACCCACCAGGGACGACACCGCGTCGAAGAGCCGGCCCATGCTGGAGGTCGCCACGCAGGCCACTCCGCGCGCCAACTGGCGCTCCAATACACTCAGTTCGGCGGGTGCGCAGGCGGCGACGCAGGGCAGGTCCGGCTCCCACGCCAGCCCCGCGGCCCACAGCCGGGCCAGGGCCAGCCGGCAGGGGTTGGCCACCCCCGCGTCACCGCCGGGCAGCGGGGCCGGGGCGAGGTGGGCGAAGCGGCGGTGGCCCCTGTAGTCGGCGAGCAGGAACTCGCCGCCCCAGACGGTGCCGTCGTCGCCGTAGCCCGTGCCGTCGAAGGCCACGCCGATCACGGGTTCGGAGCCGTCGAGACCGTGCTCGGCCATCGCCGAGGCGATGTGCGCGTGGTGGTGCTGCACGAACACCGGTGCCGAGAGGGGCAGTCGGGCGGCGCGGCGACGGGCCCAGCGGGAGGAGTGGTAACCGGGGTGCCGGTCGGCCGCGACGAGCTCGGGGGTGACACCACTGAGCCGCCGCATGTGTCCCTCGGCCCGCTGGGCGGCCTCCAGCGTGGTCAGGTCACCCATGTCGCCGATGTGCGGGCCCAGCCAGGCCTGGTCGCCCTCGCCGACGCAGAGCGCGTTCTTGAGGTCGCCGCCCACCGCGAGCGCGGGCCGCACGGCGACCGGCAGGCGCAACGGGTGGGGCACATACCCGCGGGAGCGCCGCAGCACCTGCTCCGTGCCGTCGGCGCGCACCCGCAGCAGGGAGTCGTCGCACGGGGAGGCGATGACCCGGTCGTGGGCGAGCCAGGCGTCGGCCAGCCCGGCGAGGCGGGTCAGCGCCTCCTCGTCGTCCGTGACGATGGGTTCGCCGGAGCGGTTGCCGCTCGTCATGACCAGCACCCGAGGGCCCGGAGGATCACCGGGCAGGCCCAGCAGCAGCGTGTGGACGGGCGTGTAGGGCAGCATCACACCGAGGTGCGGGCTGCCCGGGCAGACACCGGGCGCGAGGGGGAGGTCCGCGGCCCCCGTCCGCCGGCGCAGCAGGACGATGGGGCGGCGGGGGCCGGTGAGGGCCGTCCGCTCGGCCGCGGAGACCTCGGCGATCCGCTCCACGGTGTCGAGGTCCGCGCACATGACCGCGAACGGCTTGCCGCCGCGCTCCTTGCGGGCGCGCAGTGTGTCGACGGCCCGTGCGTCGGCGGCGTCGCAGGCCAGGTGGTAGCCGCCGAGGCCCTTGACGGCGAGGATCCGTCCGGCCGTCAGCACAGCCCGCGCCGCCGCCAGGGCCTCGCCGTCCCGTGCGGGGCGCAGTCCGTTGCCGGGGGCCGGCACCAGGCGCAGCCGGGGGCCGCAGTCCGGACAGGCGACGGGCTGGGCGTGGAAGCGGCGGTCGGCGGGGTCGCCGTACTCCCGTGCGCAGGCGGGGCACATCGGGAAGCCGGTCATCGTGGTGAGGGCCCTGTCGTAGGGCATCCCCGTGGCGATGGTGAAGCGGGGGCCGCAGTGGGTGCAGGTGACGAACGGGTGGCGGTGGCGGCGGTCGGCCGGATCGGCCAGTTCCCGCAGACAGTCGGCGCAGGTCGCGGTGTCGGGCGGGAGCTGGGTGCGGCCGGAGGAGTGTTCGGTGGCACGGATGGTGAAGGGGTCGTCGACGCCGGTGACGGGCAGCTCCTCGACTCCTACGGCGGTGACGGTGGCCAGCGGCGGGGGCTCGGCGGCCAGCCGGTCGCAGAACCGGGCGACCTCTTCCGGCGGGCCCTCCACCTCGATGAGGACGCCGCTCGCCGTGTTGCTCACGAAGCCGGAGAGCGCGAGACCGGTCGCCAGACGGTGCACGAACGGGCGGAAGCCCACGCCCTGCACGGTGCCCCGCACGGTGACGCGACGGCGCACCGCCTGTGCGGCGGGCGCGGTCACGAGACGCGGCCGGCCGTGAGGCCGGGGTCCTTCCGCACATGCCGGTGGGGGTGCGGGGCGAGGGGCGGACGGTGCGCGGGAGCCCCGTCCCGCGCGGCGAGCACCCGGTCCAGTACGGTGCCGACGCCGTCGCCGTCCCGGGCGCAGGACCGGACGACCTCCACCCCGGGGTTGACCCGCTGCACATGGGCGAGGAAGGCGGCCTCGTCGAAACCGGCGGCCTCGGCCAGGTCGGTCTTGGTCAGCACGACGAGATGGGCGGAGCCGAAGGCGGTGGGGTACTTCAGCGGCTTGTCCTCGCCCTCCGTCACCGCCATGAGCACGATGCGCAGACTCTCGCCGAGGTCGTAGGAGGCCGGGCAGACGAGATTGCCGACGTTCTCCACGAACAGCACCGCGGTGTCCTCGGGCAGCCAGTCACGCACATGGGCACTCAGCTGCCGGGCCTCCAGATGGCACAGCCCGTCGGTCAGCAGCTGTTTCACGGGCGCCCCCGAGCGGGCCAGCCGCTGGGCGTCGTTCTCGGTCGCCAGGTCGGCGGTGAGCGCGGCCACCGGGACGCGCCGCTCCACCGCGAGGGCCAGCACCCGTCCCAGCAGCTCCGTCTTTCCGCTGCCCGGGCTGGACAGGAGGTTGACCACGCCCACCCCGCGCCGGGCCAGTTCCTCGCGCAGGCTCGCGGCAAGGCCGTCGTTCTTCGCCAGGACGGCCTGGGTGACGTCCTCCATGGACTCGCACATGGGCGGTGCTCCTCGCGGTCGGTGTGGGGGAGGGACCGGGATGTCGGTGCGTCACCGATCCTCGACGCCGCCGGCCACCGGCAGCGGCAGCCCGGCCGCGGACGGGCCCGTGGATTCGTCCGGGCGGCTCAACGGAGGTGTGGCCAGGGGGTCGGCGAGCAGCGCAGGGACCAGGGTGTGCAGGGCCTCGACGGCTCGCTCGACCGCCTCACGGACCGTCGCGCTGACGCCCGGGGCGATGTCCTCGTCGCCGATCGGCCGCAGCTCGGGCTCGCAGGCCAGGACGAGGACGCGCGGCAGCGGCTCGTCGCCGAGGTGGGCGGCCAGGGCCAGCACCTTGGCCGGATCCATGCCGTGCGCCTCGGGCGGGGCGGCGCCCTCGCCGCCGTCCGGGAGGTCCGGTTCGATCAGCGACAGGGTGCCCGGCCGGTGGCCCCGCACGGCCGCGTCGACGAGGACGGCGATGTCGTAGCCGTCGAGCAGTTCGTACGCGAGATCCAGGCCGCGGATGCCGAAGTCCCGCACCCGCACCTCGGCGGGGAGCGGCCGCCGGTCCAGGGCGCGGATCACCTCGGGGCCGAAGGCGTCGTCGGCGAGGAAGATGTTGCCGACGCCGGCCACCAGCAGGCGGGTGCCGGACCCGGTCACCGGTCACCCCCGGCGACCGGCTCGCCGACCGGCGGGAGGGGCCGGGCCGAGCCGCCCGGCAGCTTGCGGACGAAGGCCGAGCGCAGGGCGTGGTACGGGGCCCGCGCATCGAAGAAGATGGCGCGCATCCGGGCGAGTTCGGCCCGCCGGTGGTCGGAGAGCGGTCGTCGTTCCTCGTCCGCCCGGCGTGTCGCGGCCTTCGCGGCGATCTGCCGGGCGAGGTCCGGGGCACCGGCGAGCGCGGTGGCCAGCTTCTCGACCTCGGCGGCGAACGCCTGGGCCGGTACCGGCAGCAGACGGTCCACCATCCCGAGCCGTGCGGCGGTGGCCGCGCTCACCGGCAGCGCCTCGCTGGTCAGCCGCCGCGCGGTCTCGCCTCCGACGCGGCGCGGCAGCGTGTACGTCCAGAACTCCGAGCCGTACAGGCCCATCCGCCGGTAGTGCGGGTTGAGGACGGTGCCCGTGCGGCACCACACCTGGTCCGCGGCCAGGGCGAGCATGACGCCGCCGGCCGCCGCGTTGCCGCCGAGCGCCGCCACCACCAGCCGGTCGGTGGTGCGCAGGACCGCCTCGACCAGGTCGTCCATGGCGTTGAGGTTGGACCAGGACTCACCGGCGGGGTCGGCGGCGGCCTCGATGACGTTCAGGTGGATGCCGTTGGAGAAGAAGTCGCGGGATCCGCCCAGCACCAGCACCCGGCTGGGCCGGGTGAGCGCGTGCCGGTAGGCGGTGAGCAGCCTGCGGCAGTGGTCGGTGCTCATCGCCCCGCCGGGGAAGGAGAAGGTCAGGTAGCCGATGTCGCCGTGCTGCCGGTACCTGATGTCGGTCCAGGTCCTGCGGCCGGCGGGCAGCTCCAGCGGGGCCGAGACCTCCGGCAGCGACGGAGCGGAGAAGGCGGTGAGCACGGAGGCCGCGGGACGGCGGAACGGCGCTGGGTCGCCGGAGCTCTTACGGGGCCGCAGCTCCGGAATCCACACCGCGCCGTCCCGGGTGGCCCGGCAGACCGCCCCGGCGCGCGTGGCGAGCAGCTCGCCGGGGGCTCCGCGCAGTTCGTCCTCGGGTTGGCCGCCGTGCAGGAACACCTCGTGGCCGAGGAGTTCGTCCAGGACGCCCGGCTGCGAGTCGGCCCCACGGAGCTTGCGCAGCACCGTCCCGGTGCCGTCGTTCTCCCAGTCGATCCGGCGCCGCTCCTGGCGGAAGAAGTCGCGCGACAACACGCGGACCGAGGGATCGCTCTGCGGCTGCGGCTTGAACGCCCCCTCGGCGTAGCGCCGCACGGCCAGGCGGACGGCGGCCGCGGCGGCGTCCGAGACCTCGTTGCGGTACAGGTCGCTCTTGCCGACCGGCGCCGTAGGGAAGGACTCGGACGCCCACACGTCGCCCGCGTCCATGCCCGCCTCCGCCTGGAGCACCGTGACCCCCCATTCGGGCGCCTCCTCGGCGACGGCCCAGTCCAGGGAGGACGGGCCGCGGTCACCGGGCGGCCCCGGATGCACGACGAGGCAGGTGTGCGCCCGCCAGACGTCCTCCGGCAGCGCCGTCCTCAGCATCGGGGCGATGATCAGTTCCGGACGCACCTCCTGTACGGCGGTCCTGATCGCCTCGGTGCCGTGCGAGGCGAGAACGACGTCGACCCGGTGCCCTTCGTCCGACAGTTCCGCGTACACGCGCTGGGACAGGCTGTTGAACGCGCTGGAGACGAGCAAGATGTCCATGACGCGGCATGATTGTCGGTGTGCCCGGGGGCGAGAAGGACCCGGGCGGCGTTTCGCCGTCCTCCGCGGGCTTGCTTCCACCATCCGGAGCGCATCCGGGGTTCTCGGACGTCTCGCTGACCTCGGTCAGCCCGCCGTGCCGCACCGATGGACAGCGGCCAGCACCGGAGCCACGCCGTCCTCCTCGCGGATGCGCGCGCCCAGGTCGGCCGCGCGCCGTGCGAACGCCGGATCGCGGGTGGCCCGCATCAGGGCGGTGGCCAGGGTGTCGGCCGTCAGGCGGCGCAGCGGCAGGGCGCGGGGGGCGACGCCCAGGGCGACCAGGCGCGCGGCCCAGAAGCCCTCGTCGAACTGGATCGGTACCGGCACCGTCGGCACGCCGGCGCGCAGGGCGGCCGCTGTCGTACCGGCGCCCGCGTGGTGGACCACGGCGGCCATGCGCGGGAAGAGCACCGAATGGGGGACCTCATCGATCGTCAGCATGTCCGAGTCGGAGGCTTCGAGACCGGCCCAACCCCGCTGGATCACGCCCCGCAGCCCGGCCCGGCGCAGGGCGCGCACCACGGCCCCGCTCAGCCGCTCGGGGTCGGGCACGGTCGCGCTGCCCAGGCCGACGTACACCGGCGGTGGTCCCGCTTCGAGGAAGTCCCGTAGCGCGCAGGGGAGTTCGCTGTCGCCTTCGTACGGCCACCAGTAGCCGGCCACGGTGAGGCCCGCACGCCAGTCGCCCGGCCGCGGCACCACCAGCTCGCTGAAGCCGTGCAGCACCGGCCGCGTCTGCCGCTCCCGGGCCCGCCAAGCCGCTGTGGCGTTCGTAGGGGGCAGTCCCAGCCGCTGCCGTACGGCCGGCAGCGCCCCGGCGAAGACCTGCTCAACGGCCAGGGTCACCCCATGCCCGGCGATCCGGTTGCCCACCGCTCCGAGCGAGCGGACTCCGAGCATGGGCGGCCCGAACTCCCTTGTCGGGGCGAGCGGTTGCAGGGGAACGTCCAGATACGGCAGGGACAGGCCCTCGGCGACGGTGCGGCCGAGCGGGCCCACGGAACCGGACAGGAGCAGCAGCTCGCTCGACCGGGCGGCCGCCACCAGGTCTTCCGCCATGCGCCCGACCAGCGCCCGCGCCATCGCGACCACGCGTACCAGCTTGCCCACCCCGGTCGCGCTGCGGTGCAGTCCGCGTCCCCGTGCGGACTCCAGCTCGGCCCGCGGGTCGACGGGCAGGGGATGGAAGCGGACGCCCGAACCGGCCACCAGCGGCTCGAACCGGGCGTGGGTGACCAGGGTGACCTCGTGCCCGGCACGGACGAGGCCGTGCCCGAGGCCGGTGTACGGGGCCACATCGCCCCGGGATCCCGCCGTCATGATCGCTACGCGCACGACGGACAGTATGACGCCGTGTCAGGTCTCACCGCGACAACGACCCGTGCGGAACGGCCACTTCACCCCTGTCACATCCGTTGACTTCCCTCTTCCGGTGGCTCTACTTTCGGCGCGCGAAACGTTCGGTTAACCGATCCTCGTTCGGTATCTCGAATAAGCCTTGTGGTCTGCCTGAGATCCCCTCACACCGTAGGAGCCGCATGTTCCCCCCGCCGCACCCACTCCGCAGACATGCCCACCCGCGCCTCGGATCCGCCGCCCTACGGCTCCTCGCCCTGGTCCTCACCGCGACCGCGGCCCTCCTGTTCGCCGGTCCCGGCCCCGCTCAGGCGGCGACGAGCCGTCAGATGGCCGTGCCCACCGCCCCGATGGGCTGGGCCTCCTGGAACAGCTTCGCCGCGAAGATCGACTACAGCGTCATCAAGCAGCAGGTCGACGCGTTCGTGGCGGCCGGCCTGCCGGCGGCCGGATACCAGTACATCAACATCGACGAGGGCTGGTGGCAGGGCACCCGCGACAGCGCGGGCAACATCACCGTCGACGAGTCCGAGTGGCCCGGCGGCATGAGCGCCATCGCGGACTACATCCACAGCAAGGGCCTCAAGGCGGGCATCTACACCGACGCCGGCAAGAACGGCTGCGGCTACTACTACCCGACCGGCCGCCCCGCCGCGCCCGACACGGGCAGCGAGGGCCACTACGACCAGGACATGCTGCAGTTCTCCCAGTGGGGCTTCGACTTCGTCAAGGTCGACTGGTGCGGCGGTGACGCGGAAGGACTCGACGCAGCGTCGACGTACCAGTCGATCAGTGACGCGGTCACCAGGGCGACGGCCACCACCGGCCGTCCGCTCACCCTCTCGATCTGCAACTGGGGCAAGCAGAACCCCTGGAACTGGGCGGCCGGCCAGGCCCCCATGTGGCGGACCAGCACCGACATCATCTACTACGGCGACTCGCCCTCGATGTCGAACCTGCTGTCCAACTTCGACCAGACCCTGCACCCCCTCGCCCAGCACACCGGCTACCACAACGACCCCGACATGCTGATGGTCGGCATGGACGGCTTCAGCGCCGCCCAGAACCGCACCCACATGAACCTCTGGGCCATCTCCGGCGCCCCGCTCCTGGCCGGCAACAACCTCGCCACCATGACCTCGCAGACCGCCGGCATCCTCAAGAACCCCGAGGTCATCGCCGTCGACCAGGACCCGCGCGGCCTCCAGGGCGTCAAGGTCGCCGAGGACACCAGCGGACTGCAGGTCTACGGCAAGGTCCTGTCCGGCACCGGCAACCGCGCCGTCGTCCTGCTCAACCGCACCTCCTCCGCCCAGAACATCACCGTCCGCTGGTCGGACCTGGGGCTGACCAACGCCTCCGCGACCGTCCGTGACCTGTGGGCCCGCACCAACCTGGGCTCGTACGGCACGAGTTACACCACCAGCGTCCCGGCGGGCGGCTCGGTGATGCTCACCGTCACCGGCGGTACGGAAGCGGCGAGCAGCACCTACACAGGGACCGCGAGCTTCTCGGGCGTGGTCGCCGGCAACTCCGGGGTCAAGGTCGTGGACGTCGCCTACACCAACGACACCTCCACGGCCCGCACCGCGACCCTCCGGGTCAACGGCCAGGGCTCGACGACCGTCTCCTTCCCGCCCACCGGCAGCTCGCAGGGCACCGTCTCGCTGATGGTCGGCCTGTCCAAGGGCTCCTCCAACACCCTGGCCTTCACCGGCGCGCCGACCCTGTCGGACATCACGGTCCGCCCTCTACCGGGGGCCAACGGCACCCAGGCCGTCGGCAAGCAGTCAGGCCGCTGCCTCGACGTCTACAACAACACGATCACCAACGGCACCCAGGCCGAGCTCTGGGACTGCAACGGCGGCCAGAACCAGGCCTGGACGTACACCTCCCGCAAGGAACTCGTCGTGTACGGCGACAAGTGCCTCGACGCCTACAACCTCGGCACCACCAACGGCACCAAGGTCGTCATCTGGGACTGCAACGGCCAGAACAACCAGAAGTGGAACGTGAACAGCGACGGCACGATAACCAACGTCAACGCCGGGCTGTGCCTGGACGCGTACAACAACGGCACGGCCAACGGGACATTGCTGGACCTGTGGAGCTGCAACGGCGGCGACAACCAGAAGTGGACGCTGAACTAGCGTCGGCCTAGGTGCACGCCAGTACCACCAGACCCGCGGCCACGACTCCGGCGCAGGCCAGCAGCCAGCCGGCCAGCAGTCGGTTGCGCAGACCGCGGTAGGCCGCCTCGTACTCGCCCCGCATCTGACGGGCACGCTCCGCCGTGTGCTGCCAGGAGGCGCGGGCGAGTGCGAGGTACTCCGCCTCGAACCGCCCCTCCACCTCTTCCCGTTGGGCCCGGGTCAGCCAGTCGAGGGAAGCGCTGAAGCGGGCGGCGGCGCTTCGGCCCTCCTCCCGGGCGGCGGCGACCAGGAGGTGCCCCTCGATCTCGTTGAGGAGCGTCCGGGTGTCCTCGCTGCTCATGGAGCGGTCAACTCCCTCTCCGCAACCGGCGGCCGGCCGTGGTGGAGGTCGAACGCCGGGGACTCGCTGCGGATGCGGGGGAGTTGGACGAAGTTGTGCCGCGGCGGCGGGCAGGAGGTCGCCCACTCGAGCGAGCGGCCGTAGCCCCACGGGTCGTCGACCTCGACCCTCTTGCCGTACTTGGCCGTCTTCCACACGTTGTAGAAGAACGGGAGCATCGAGGAGCCCAGCAGGAACGAGAAGATGGTCGAGACCGTGTTGAGCGTGGCGAACCCCTCGGCCGCCAGGTAGTCGGGGATACGGCGCTGCATGCCCTCGGCACCCAGCCAGTGCTGGACCAGGAAGGTGCCGTGGAAGCCGGTGAACAGCGTCCAGAAGGTGATCTTGCCGAGCCGCTCGTCGAGCATCTTGCCGGTCATCTTCGGCCACCAGAAGTGGAAGCCGGAGAACATCGCG